>CATITW010000253.1 GCA_949547975.1 Cryomorphaceae bacterium
GGCAGGGGTAAAAGATCCAAAGGATTTCCTACGCTTCCCACAGGGGTTGTATTGATCCACCACTTCGCCTGTTGTGCGTGGTGTTGGCTCAGTACATCGAAGCTTGCATCTCCATTTTTTCGTGCCACTACGGTAAAATCAACCTTCATATCTTCCAATACGCGTTGCACGGCTTTTGAGGCGCCTCCGTTACCAAAAATTAGCGCTTGCTTAGGGGCGGGACCTAGTCGTTCTAAACTGGCGAGAATACCATCGTAGTCGGTATTGTATCCGATAAGGTCATCTCCTTCCAGCACTAATGTGTTGACAGCTCCGATGCGCTGGGCACGTTGGTCCAATCGATCACAAGCATCCATCACTTCTTGTTTGAAAGGGATCGTTACGTTGAGTCCAGTCAATCCCTGTGTCTCCATAAAGGTTTTAACGCCTTTTTCTGGCAACCGGTTCATTTCAAAGAGGCTGTAGGAGGCTTTGAGGGAGGCTGCACGAAAGAATTGGTCAAAAATAGAAGGACTCAGGCTATGACCAATGGGTGTTCCTATGAGGCCCAATTTTAACATCATTCACCTCTTTTTCCGGCCCACTCTAGACCCAAAACAACGACAGCTCCAGCAATGGCAAAAGCTAAGGCAGCTAGTGCATGCTCATCTGGAGGTAAATTTTGCACCGTTAAAGGCACGATTTCTTCTTTCGCAGTACCGGCGTGCTTGGTAAAAGACGTTAGCACCTGCTTCCAAGGCCAAAGCTTATTTAAGGAGCCCAAAAGGAATCCAGAGAGCAGTGCGATGGTCAAATCATAGTACCGATTAAAGATCCATTTAAGCGCTTTAGTGAAACTCAATAGGCCAAGGATAGCACCCACTCCAATGAGCGCTATGGTGAAAAGATCTCGATCAGCAACAGCGGCAAGCACAGTACTGTATGCTCCAAGCAGTAAAAGAATGAAACTACCAGAAATGCCGGGAAGGATCATGGCGCAAATGGCTAACGCACCGCACAAAACAAGATACCATGGCTCAGTGGTGCCGCTGGTTGCAGGAGCGATTGTGATCAGGTAAGCGATGAGTGTTCCACCAATCAAGGACAAAATCGCACCTACATTCCAGCGCGTAACGGTTTTTCCGACCATCCATACACTTGCGGCAACGAGTCCGAAAAAGAAACTCCATACCCAAATTTCGTGATGTTCAAGGGCATAGGTGAGTAAGGACGCCAAGGAAAGGATACTGGTGAAAATACCCGCAAACAGTACGGCGAGAAAAGTGCCATTGATGTGGTTCCAAAAGGCGCGGAATTGGCCTTTTAAGATCAATTGGACTGCGGAAAGATTTAAGGCGCTTAAGGAAGCTATAAATTCTTCGTAAATGCCGGTAATAAATGCGATGGTTCCGCCGCTCACTCCGGGTACAACATCGGCAGCACCCATGGCCATACCTTTAAAGAAGAGACTTGCGTATTGCTTAATCATTGAAAAATTCTTGAATGCGCGCTAAAGTAGCAGGAATGTTGGGTACTAAAAGCAGTTCCGGGAAGTATTCCTCAAAGAGTACAATAGCATTTTTATTCAGCCCAAGACTCTCGAGCAAGACCCGTTCTGCTTCCGCTAAATCATCGGTAGCAAAGAGGTATCCGGCCAGGACAAGGCGCAACTGGAAGCTGTCTTCAAAGCGCGTTTTCGCCTGGATTAGGATAGAAATAGCCTCATGCAAGCGGTCCAATTCGATCAAGCATTCCACAAAGTCTAAAACATCCTCTTCTTCAAAGCTTTCGTCTTCCCATGCCACGTAGTAGTCGATCGCCGCTTTATCATATCGTTTCAATTCATACAACACATGCGCTCGCTCGAGGTGCACATCGTCAAGGTCGTCTTCAATCTCTATGGCTCGCGTAAAACTGTGCAGCGCCTCGGTAGGACAGCCCAATTCTTGTTCGATCATACCGATCCGAAAGTGGATGTAGCCCGACGCAACTTCCGCACTGACACTTTGGCGGTATGCAGTGAGCGCTTGGATCAGATCGTTGCGCTGCTCATAAATACGACCCAGTTCAAAATAGGCGGCATGAAAAGTATCGTCTGCAGTTACTGCCCATCGGAAGGATTCTTCCGCCTTTTGTTCATTGCGTCGACGCGTCCAAAAAGCACCAAGCTGGTACCAGAGTAGGGGATTGTACGGTTCACGACTGGTATATTTTTCGAACAATGCGATGGCTCGATCGAAATTGTGTGTGAAATCCAAACAAAGCGCGAGTTGATAGACCGTGCCTTCATCGAGCTCGTCGTCTAAATCGCATAATTTTTCCAAGGCAGTTGCCGCCAGCAGGTATTCCCCTTGGCTGAGGTGGGCATCCACCATGGCCTGAAGCACTTCGATCGGATCTTCGGCGGTTTCGAGTGCCTCATCAAGCATCTCTAAGGCTCGTTTACGATCGCCTTGGTGCAAGAGCAAGGTAGCTTTTGCCACTAAAAGCTCGGTATTGCTATCGCCCAAGCCCTCCAACGCATGAATTTTAGCCTGAGCATGCGCAAAGTTTTTCTGGGCGATATCGAGCTGTACACTTTTGATTTTGAAAATGATGGAGCGGGGGTGAAGCTCCCGAGCATAAGCGATCGCTTGCTGCACTTCTGCTAAGGAGGACAGATCAAGATAATAGTTCACAATCGCCTCCAAGTCTTCTACGTCAAAGTAGTGCCCGCGGCCTTCCTCTAAAGAAAGTTCATAGGTGCGCACTAGCGACAATACTTCTTGGTCTTCAAAACTCATACTTGAAATTTACGCAGTTCGGTTTCCTTGTGGCGGTTGAACAAAGAGAAATTGGTCCCGTCTTTCAACACTGTTATTAACACCTTGCAAATTCGGTTCCACAATCTTGGAGCGACTTTTTGTCAGGGTTATCTTCGCCAAAACCAATTTCAAATCTCATGACGCTCATCAAATCTATTTCTGGAATCCGCGGTACCATCGGTGGTACACAAGACAACAACCTAACACCGGTAGATGCCGTGAAGTTCGCTTCGGGCTACGGTGCCTGGCTTAAAGAAATGCATGCGAACCCTACGGTGGTGATCGGTCGCGATGCTCGCCCTTCCGGACAAATGATTGAAGATTTGGTCATTGCCACATTGCAAGGACTTGGGATTGATGTGATTAACGCCGGTTTAAGCACCACACCCACCGTAGAAATGCTCGTAACTAGATTCAATGCGGAAGGTGGTATCATCCTAACCGCTTCGCACAACCCGAAGCAGTGGAATGCCCTGAAACTACTCAATGAAAAAGGCGAATTTGTATCCGGAGCTGACGGTGCGAAAATCTTGGAACTCGCCGAGAGCGGCGCCATCGAATTTGCAGAGGTCGACGATCTAGGCACAGTCACCCCTTGTTCTGACGGCATCGACTGGCATATCGATGAGATTCTTGCACTGCCAAAAGTGGATGCCGAGGCCGTTAAGAAAGCCGGTTTTAATGTAGTGATCGATGCGGTACACAGTTCCGGATCCGTAGCCATTCCAGCGCTTCTCGATAAAATGGGTGTAACCTATAACAACCTCTATCCAGAACCATCTGGACAGTTTCCTCACAATCCAGAACCCCTCGAAAAGCACCTTGGAGAGATCATCGGTGAATGTTCTACGGGCAAGTATGACATGGGAATCGTGGTAGATCCGGACGTAGACCGATTAGCTTTTGTCGACGAAAAAGGCGCCATGTTCGGTGAGGAGTACACCTTGGTTCTTATGGCCGACTATCTGATCGATGGTCCTGGTGCGCATGTCGTGAGTAATATGAGTTCCTCGAAAGCCCTTCGTGACCTGGTGGAATCCAAAGGCGGTACGTATTCAGCATCGGCAGTAGGCGAGGTAAATGTCGTGACTGAAATGAAGCGCACCGAAAGCCTTTTTGGCGGTGAAGGAAACGGTGGAGTAATCTTACCAGAGCTGCACTACGGCCGCGATGCCTTAGTCGGGATTGCTTTGGCGTTAACTCACCTGGCTACTTCGGGCAAAACAATGAGCACTCTGCGTGCAGGTTACCCGCAATATTACATGGCCAAACAAAAAATTGAATTGACTCCGGATTTAGATGTGGATGCACTCTTAGAAAAGATGGCAGCAACCTACACATCGGAAGAACTCAGTACTATTGACGGGGTGAAAATTACCTGGTCAGACCGCTGGGTGCACATGAGAAAATCCAATACGGAGCCGATCATCCGAATCTATACGGAGGCCCCAAGTACGCAGGAGGCCACGGATTTAGGTCTACGTTTCATCGAGGAGTTGGGAGCACTGGCTAAAGGTTAAAAACAATACGTATTCCTACGTATCTTTGAGAACACTCAAAAACATTCAGCTATGGGCGTTATTTTTTTGGACAATGCAGCGACTACACCATTAGAGCCTCGCGTCAAAGAGGAAATGGTGCGTATGATGGACAACTTTGGAAATCCTTCTTCTACACATGTAAGTGGTCGTGGAGCAAAGATTGAAGTCGAGGTTGTTCGTAAGCGCATTGCACAACAAATAGGTGCTGAACCAGGTGAGATATTTTTCACTTCTGGCGGTACTGAAGCGGATAACATGGCCCTGTTTTGTAGCGTTAGAGATTTAGGTGTACAGCGCATCATTTCTACCACGATCGAACACCATGCGGTAGGACATCCCATCGAATTTATGGTGGAACGTGGTGAGGTTGAAGCGGTCTATTTAGGAGTGAATGAATACGGTGATATCGATCTGGCCCAGTTGGAAGAATTCTTGAAAGAGGAGCCAAAAACACTGGTTAGTTTGATGTATGCGAACAATGAGATCGGTAACCTTCACCCGGTAGGTGAAATTTCAGCACTGTGCCAAAAGTATGGGGCATTGTTCCATTCCGATACAGTGCAAGCTATGGGCCATTTACCGATCAGTGTTAAAGACGTACACTATGACTTCTTAACGTGCTCCGCACACAAGATTCATGGCCCAAAAGGGGTCGGCTTCGCTTACGTGCGCAGCGGGTTAAAAATAAAGCCCCTCATCCAAGGAGGTGCCCAAGAACGCAATATGCGGGCAGGTACGGAAAACACCATCGGAATCTGTGGTTTAGGCAAAGCCTTTGAGATTGCCACTGCCGAAATGGAAGAAGATAAAAAGCGTGTTGAAGCGCTCAAATCTCGAGTGATCAAAGAAGTACAGGATATTGTCCCGGGAGTGCGCTTCTTCGGACGCAGCGCAGAACTGGAGAACAGTTTGTATACCGTACTCAGTATTGCTTTTCCAAAAACGGACAATGACATGTTGACATTCTCCTTCGATATCAAAGGCATTAGCGTGTCTGGAGGATCCGCATGCACCTCAGGTTCTAATCAAGGGTCTCACGTGATCAGAGCACTCGGCGAATGGACTAAAGAGTACCAGCCGGTGCGTGTTTCATTCAGTAAATTCAATACCGAAGACTGCATCGAAGGATTCTTAGGAGCCCTTAAGGAGATATACGCGAAGCATCCTATTGCCTAACTAAGCAATACAACAAAATGAGGCTTACTGAATAATGGTGATGGTGCCCATACGCACTTCCTCACCACCTGTAAAGCGGTAGGTATAGACGTCTTGCGGGACAGGTTTGCCATTGAATGTACCGTCCCAGAATTCCTGGAAGGGGTTTTCGCTCCTAAACACTTCATTACCCCAGCTGTCGAAAATGACCAAAATAGGGTCCTCTAAGCAGCTGTTACCTGAAATACGAAACTCTTCATTATTGGAGTCGTCGTTTGGCGTGAATGCGTTTGGAATGTAGACACGTCCGTCGATTCGAATAATGTCTGCAAGAAAATTGAACCCGTAGTCTCTATTACATACGGTATCAATAATAGTTAAGGTGACATCTTCTAAACCAGACTCCGGATATCTGAAGGAGGGGACCATCCCCGTATCGGTAGTACCGCTAAAATCCCAGATAAAACTCATTGTGGAATCGATATTAGTGTAGATCACATCCACGCCTCCATAACGGCAGCTGTCGGTGAATACACTGACCCCAGGTACATTCGCATCGTTATCGAAAACGATCAAAAAGCTTTGGCTACTGCTCACGTCACAGAAACTATCGCGCGCCGTAACTACGGCAGTATACGAGCCTGTATTTGGAAACGAATGGTTGACCACAGAATCAGTCGTGACTAGGGTTGTCCCGTCTCCAAAATCCCATTCGTAGTACTGTGCATCGTTCAAAAGTTCTGACCAAGTGGCCTCGCGGAACAAATCACAACTCGTATAATCCACGTTCCAGTCTGTAGTCGGGAAGTTGGCGGTATCGTGTTCGATCTCGATATAGGTCGTGTCATACGTGTCGCATACGGTATCGATAGCGACCAGCATTACATTGTACGTGCCTAAACCTGGAAAGGTAACTATGGGATTCTCTAGGTTCGAGGTGTCGCCTTGATCGAAATTCCAGAAATAAGCATTTGCATTCACGCTGCTATTGCTCATACGCAAGGTGAGTTCGTAACAGGTGGTGTCGATCAAATAATCTAGATCTACATCAGCTTCTGCAATGACACTCGTTTCAAAATCAAGCTTGATGACCCCAAGGTTACAGTTGCTGCTGTTGTTGTTCGGCGAGAAGGCCCCTGGAGTGGTGGGGAGGTCGTCATTACCGCCACACCCGGCACATACCGCTTGATAGATGCGTCCGCGGTCGTCAAAGCGACTTGTGCCGCCGTCCACGTGTTCAGAGCTGGCAGAGCCACCGAAAAAGCTTCCGTATTTAAACGTCGTGAAATTCTTACCGAGAACCATAAAATAGAAATCGGAGCCATCTGTAGTCGTTTGAAAGGCGTCCGCTGAGGTAGGAAGGTCGGTAACGGTGGTGTTCGTAAATGAATTGTTGGTAACCCCGCCCCAGCCCGAGAGAAGGATGTTTAGACAGTCATCCACGTTAAAGGCGGTGGGTACTAGATTAAGGGTCCCTTGTGGTGAGCCAAAAGCGGTACTGGCCATGCTCGTTCCAAGGTCATTACTGATTTTATGGATGAATTGACGGCGGTATTGAGGGGTACCCCAAGATCCCGCACTGATCGGATAGGTGCCAAAGGTTTGTCCGAATACAAAGACATTTCCTTGCTTGTCGACATCGAGCAAAAAAGTCATGTCGTACTGGTTGGTCCCTACGTAGGTGCTTTGGTTGATTGCTCCGGTCGTAGCGTTAAGTTTTGCCACGAATCCGTCTTCGAACGTACCTGCTTTAGTCGACTTAAATCCGCCTCCGGTAAAAGGCAAATCTGCGCCTAAAGTTCCTCCGCAAATAAAAACTTCGTTGTTAAAGTATTTGACGCCAAAGCCCGCGTCGTTTGCGGTCGATCCATAGTAATTACTCCACAGCACGGAGGTACCGCTGGCGTTAAGTTTCATGACTACCGCATCTTGCTGTCCGCTATTGGAACACGAGGAACAATTCGTCGTGATAAAATCAGTGCTGTTGGTCGAGGCAGTGAGGTATATATTATTCGCATCATCCACGATGATTTCACCTCTAGAGGCGTCCCCGTAGTTTTTGTTGAGTGCTGTGTTTAGACCATCATTGCCAGCTCCGCCAAGATATGTAGAGCTGAGTAGGGCAGAGCCGTTTGCGTTGAAGCGGGTTACAAATAGATCGGAGTCTTCGAAGGTGTAACCGTTAATATTTACGTTGGATCCACCTGCATTTGTAGATTGTATCGGATTTTGCGTTGGGAAGTTGGTACTCCCCGTAGTTCCCATTACGATGAGATGTCCCAAAGAATTCACCACCATACTATGAGGGTGGTCCGGATCAGTACCTCCTAAATACGTGGCATAGAGCAGCGTTTGACCGGTGGGTTCAAAAACGGAGATGGTCACATCAGGATTGAATCCAAGGTTGATTCCTGGCGGATCATTGTATGCGGTTTGAAATGCTCCTACAGTAGCGACATAACCGGTTGCGAAAGAAACGCCTCCGCCATACAGCCTGCCCGCTTCGTCATAGGTGGCTGTAAACCCCCAATTATCGGTTAGAGATCCGCTAAAAGAAGTGAACACGAGTAAAGGATCGATGACCAGACTGTCTAATTGGTCCACATCAAAAGAAGTCCCATAGGAAAGGACCTCATTGTGCAGCTCATACCATATAGGTACATCGAGCTTCTGTCCATTTTGATAGCCCCAAGCAGCAGGAATACCCTCGATAAATGAACCAACTGAGGTGGAAATAGTGACGTGGCCTTCTGCATCAACTTCAATACTTTCCGCGCCATCATAGGTCCATTTTAGCTCATTGAGAACGTTCGGATTTCCCAGATACCATTCATATTTCAAGTGATTACCTCCTTGTTTGAAGCGCAATTCACTAGAGGGGTAGAGCCCTTTATAGGCCAATTCAGTCGCAGGCCGTACTCCTGACTTCCAGCGACTTTTATCCTTACCGAGGTAATAGTTGTTTACGTACTCTACAGGGGCTTCCCCTATAGGAAGTTGCGCCTTGCCACCTAAGAATTTCAGACGTAAGACGTGGTAATCGATGACACCGTCTTGCGCCAAGCCTGCCTCATGGGAATGATGACCGCGTAAATCATCGACCGCATAGGCGTCTTCGAGTACGAATTGAATTCCACTGTTCTCGAAAAATAAAGCACCATACTTCAACTCCATCTTGTGAGTGAACGGCCCATCCCACTGTCCTTCGTTGGGAACGAACAACACTTCTTGCCCATAGGTCTTGCTCAAAAAGAGCAGTGTGAAGGCTAAAAAGAGTTGAAGTTTTCGCATAGGTTGAAAATAAAGCAAAAAAGGTGCCTAGCTCACACGTTCACAGAGTATCATCATTTTTTTTCTTCCGCTGCGTAAAGCAAAGACTTTCTGTTGGGCACTTTCCTTCACTTTGAGCTTTTTACGGACCTCATCCACCGTCTCAGGGAATCCAATGCATTCGATCGCTGCGTGAGTAAATGGACTTTTAAGTTTATACGGTGCGGCTTCTTCCACCAAACGATATACACGATAATGACTAGATGGTTGTGGTGCGTGATCTGCAGTATACAAATTCCCAAAGGCGGTTGCAGACCATCCATTACGATCCGCGAATGAAGCGTGTAATTGGCTTTTACTCAAGCCCGCAGCCGGTTGGATGACAAATTCTTTCCAAGAAGAACTCACGGGAACAGATGAGTACGAAGGCTCTAATGTTAAATGTTCTTCAGTGTCCAATTCTACCACACTCAGCTCCATAGCTCCTGTAAACCCGCTAGATTGAATGGTCAAAACCTCCTTACATTCTCCGTGAACTTGAATGATAAGAACGCGTTCTAAATCCAGGAGATCCCTGGTGGAAGACAAATCGAGCATCGGGCTGTGCTTGGCAATAATCTTTTGAGCCCGTTCGAATAAGAAGGACTGCAACGCGATCAGATCAGGTGTCCCCTCACGAATGCCGAAGGTCCGCTTTCCTTCAGCGCGTCTATCTGGATCTAAATAGATGCATAGGTCTTCTCTTTTGATTTTTTGATCGGTGATCCAAGCATCGATAGGGGCAAGGTCCATTTCAGCGCATACAACCTGCGTGGAATGTAGGTTGCGTTCAAGCAATCGCGCAATACCGGTATTGATTTCGAAACATAGACCCGAAATGGCCTCATCACGTTGTTCAAAAGCCCATGTGTCGACGCCCATACCAGCGCATGCATCTATAAAGTGCGGGCTATCCATCAGCTTGGCTTTATAGCGTGCCGTAATCACCGAGCTACTCTGCTCTAGGGCATGACCTACTGGGAAAATCCAATGGCTAGGTAAACCGTCAAATTTCTTCGCGTATTTGACTTTTGCAGCGATTTGTGCAATGCTGCTGAAATAGGGCTCTTGCAGTCCGTGTTTTAGCCGCAATGCATCCACAGATTGTACGGATGAGTGCTGTGCTGCGATCCATGTACGGGCCTCTTGATCAAGAACCTCTGGGTTGACTTGTTGGGTGGGGTGCGCCATGAACTCGTAGGCTAGTCGTTTAAGCTGTTTAAAGCGGTATTCAAGACGATTCGACCAATGCTATACACTGGGACAGCGATGATCATTCCTCCGATGCCTAATAAGGTGCCTGCGATGGAGATGACTAAGAAAATTTCTAAGGGGTGGGCTCCGACGCTGTTTGAAAATATGATAGGTTGAAATACGAGGTTATCTAACAATTGGACACCTGCGAAGAGTCCGAAGAGAAGGTACAAGCTTTGCACTAAATCGATGCCTAACGAAGGATCGGCAAGACCTGCCGTGTACAACTGACCCATACCTAAAAGAATACCCAAGGCACCTCCGATCAGCGGACCCACATAGGGTATAAGGTTAAATACCGCAGCACACAAAGCCAAAACCACGGCGCCTTCGATGCCGATAAAGCTCATGCCCAAAGCCAAAAGCGCGAATACAGTACTGATCTGAAACAAAATTCCAAAGCTGTAACGTGTCACGATACGTTTAATTTCAGGGGTCATTACATCCACTTTACTGTGGAATTTCTTTGGCGTAACCGCATCGATAAAGCGGTGTGCGAGATCCTGTTCTTTAAGTAAGAAAAAACTTATAAATAGAACAGAAAAGCTGCCGATAAACATCGTCCCAACACTACCGATCACTGAGCCGAGAGCTGCAGATATTGCGTCTACAGAGGCGAAGTTTTGCAAACTTTGATTCAATTCCGCGAATTCTGCCGTAGAGTCTATTCCAAACGAATTCAGCACCAGATCAAGCTGTTGCCATTCAGATTCTAGGGTCTGAAACAAATCGCCGTATGCGATATTGTTTAAAAAGCTAAACTCTTCGATCAATACAGGGACAAACCAGCTGCCCAAGCCAATGAATACACCTGTGATGAGCATCAAGGTCAGCGCAGACACTACACTAGTGCTGAGTTTCGGTCCTATTTTCGGGAGGTTGCGCAGCACCTTCGCTACAGGTCTTCCTAAGACAGAAATGTAGAGTCCTATGATGGCATAAATGATCAGTGATTTGATCAAGAACAATGCATAAAGTCCAACGGCAATCAACAGCAGTTGAACTATAGATTTTGTGAGCGGCTGTAATTCAAAGGTTTTCATGGCTTTGCGTCTCTAAGGATAGACCAATGTACTAAGTTTGTTCCCATTTGAAGGGCTTTTTCGCGTTTCTCCTGCGAGTCATTGTGCACGTCTTGATCTTCCCAACCGTCCCCTAAATCACATTCATAGGTGAAAAGCGCGACCAATTCTCCTTCAACGAAAACGCCGACATTTTCCGGGGTTTGACCATCGTGCTCATGAATTTTAGGCAACCCGCTTTCAAAAACGAAGGGCACGTTAAAAATGGGGTGGGAGTGCGCCACCCGTTGTAAAAGTGCATTAGGGAAAATCAGTGGTAATTCCTCAAGCACGAAATCCTTCATACCGTAGTTATCATCAAAATGTATAAATCCACCGCGCGCAGTGAAGCTTTTGAGGATTTTGCGTTGTTCCTCTGAAAATACAATGCGCCCATGTCCGGTGACATGAAGAAAGGAAATGCCTGAAGAAAGCAGCTGATGTACTTCAACTTCTTTGGGGTGAACATAGGCGGCTATTCCAGTAGTGTTTTGAGTGAATTCAGCAAGGTTTTTAAGGGAAGTCGGATTGGCATACCAATCGCCACCGCCGTCATATTTAAGCACTCCGAGACCTTGTCCAGAGGCAGATAGGACGATGATGCACGTGCAAAAAGCGAAATACAACCTTCTCATCTTTCAAAGATACAATCCCAGTAAGTATCAATCGAGATTATCGTTCGCTCATTCTAATGAACTTAGCACGGTTTTTGGGGTTAGTATTGCAATATGGAAAGAGTGTATCGTTTTGTGTGGTTTTTTGTGGCGCTAGTGTTCTCTTTGGGAGCGCATGCGCAGTGTTTTCAAACGACGCCATGGACCGAAAATTTTGACGGCAACCAGTGGCAATCCGCATCGGGTTTTAACGATGATGGTGCTATACCCACGTGTTGGGCGAGGGCGAATCCGAACGGCAATTACCTTTGGATGGGAGGTCCTCCGAACTTCTTAAATACAAACACCGGTCCAAGTAGCGATCACACCAGTGGATCTGGGGGATATGCAGTAGCGGACACCTGGTTCCAATTTCCATCGGGAGTGAATACGGACATTACGCATCTAGTCACTCCAAAACTCATTTTAGTAAACGATACAGCACCTCGAGTGGTGTTCTATTACCACATGTATGGTGCACAGATCAGTTCATTGCAAGTGTGGGCGCGAAAGTTCGGTACGACGGGTTGGTCCATTGTGGACAACATTCCAGTTTCTACCGTAAGCAGCCAGTTCACTGCCAACACGGATCCATGGGTCAAACGTATCGCTTCTCTCACCAGCTACGCCGGTGATACGATCCAGTTGCGTTTCTCGGCAAAGAGAACTACTTCGTTTGGGGTCGGTACCACGTCAAGAATAGCGATCGATGATGTTACGGTCGAAGAAACACCGAGTTGTGATCAGCCGTACAATCTCTCTGTGGGGTCTGTTTCGCCGTTTTCAGCAACCATCGGCTGGCAAAGCGGAAACACGTCTCCGCTGGGGTATCAAATGCAATACGCGCTACAAGGCACAGCCGTTTCTAATGGCTCCATAGTGAATGTCACAGGTAATCCTGGAACGATCAGCGGACTAGCTTCCAATACCATCTATAGTGTTCGAGTCCGTGAGATTTGTGCGGTAGGCGATACGAGTGCGTGGTCTATTCCCAAAAATGTTAGAACTACTTGTTCTTATTTTACCGCACCTTACACGGAAAACTTTGACGGCTCCGACTGGGTAGTTGGAACCAATTTTAACGACCAGGGCGATTTAGATCCTTGTTGGGCGGACATAAAATCTACCAACCGCTTCTGGAATATCGGCCCACCATCATTTTCTTGGAATCAAACAGGTCCTTCAAAGGACCACACCTCAGGCTCTGGACAATACATGTTCCATCAGGTCACGACCACCTTTGGCACCACAACGGTTGATCCGAAATTGGTTTCGCCATGGATAGATTTAGATACATTATCGGAGCCTCAAGTTAGTTTTTGGTACCACGGTCACGGAACAAGTATGGGAGACTTTAAAGTCTATGTCCAAAAGCTTGGAGGAACCTGGACAGCCTTATGGGACACCTCAGGATCTACCCAAAGTACGGCCAATGAAGCCTGGAAGGAAAAGATAGTCGCTTTAGGCACTTCGTATGAGGGAGATACAGTGCGTTTGCGCTTTGATTACGAATTGTCGAATGTGAATGTGTTGACACGGTTCGCAATAGACGATGTAAAAATTGATCGGAAACCTGCATGTCCGAAGCCGTCGAATGCAATTGTAAGTAACACCGGAATTTATGTAGCTCAGCTCGGGTGGACCTCGGGAGGTGCCTCTGATTTTCAAATTCGTTACCGAGCGGTCGGAAC
>CATITW010000254.1 GCA_949547975.1 Cryomorphaceae bacterium
CGCCCATTCCTATTCCGAAATAATCGTATCCGTGTTCGATGAGGGTTTCGCTGCGGTAGAGGTTACGACCGTCAAAAATCACTTTGTTGTTCATGGCTGCTCCTACTTTTTCCCAGCTTGGTACTCTAAATTCAGACCATTCGGTGATCAGTGCTAAAGCATCGGCGCCTTGAATAGCGTCCATGTCGCTCTCGCAATACGTGATGCGATCGCCCAGCTGGTGCTTGGTTTCTTCCATGGCTACTGGGTCATAAGCACGAACGTTCGCTCCGGCTTCGAGCAATAGATTTGCGATCACTACCGAAGGCGCTTCACGCATGTCATCGGTGTTCGGCTTGAAGGACAATCCCCAGAAGGCGATTGTTTTGCCTTGAAGGTCTCCACCGAAGTACGCGTTGATTTTATTGAAAATGACACTCTTCTGGTCGTTGTTCACTTCTTCCACAGCTTCAAGGATGCGCATCGTATGGCCGTTCTCACGTCCGGTACGGGCCAGTGCCTTCACATCTTTTGGGAAACACGATCCGCCGTAGCCGATACCTGGGTAGATGAATTTATTTCCGATGCGTGGATCAGAACCGATTCCGCGGCGTACAAGGTTGACATCCGCACCCATGATCTCACACAGATTTGCAATGTCGTTCATGAATGAAATCTTGGTCGCGAGCATCGCGTTCGCCGCATATTTAGTCATCTCAGCAGATGGGATGTCCATAAAAATGACCGGGTGACCGTTCAAAGTGAACGGGCGGTAGAGCTTGTCCATAATGGACTGGGCTTGTTCACTATCTACACCTACTACGATCCGATCCGGCTTCATAAAGTCGTCGATCGCGGCACCTTCTTTCAAAAACTCAGGGTTCGAAGCCACGTCAAAACTAAAGTCTACGCCGCGTGCATCTAAAGTGTTTGCTACAGCAGTACGTACTTTCTCGGCAGTTCCTACCGGAACCGTAGATTTTGTGATTACCACTAAGTAGTCAGTCATCGTCTTACCGATCTGGTCAGCAACGGCGAGAACGTATTTTAAATCGGCAGAACCGTCTTCTCCAGGAGGCGTTCCTACTGCGATAAATGCAGCTTCGGCACCACGAACGGCGTCGCCTAAATCTGTCGAGAAGTTCAAGCGGCCCTTCTTATAGTTGCGCTTAACGATCTCTTCCAAGCCTGGCTCGTAGATCGGTAAAATACCGTCTTTGAGGTTGTCGATTTTTTGCTGGTCGATGTCCACACAAGTGACCTCGATGCCAACTTCCGCTAAACATGCTCCTGAAACGAGCCCAACATATCCGGTTCCTACTACTGTGATTTTCATATGACAGAGGTTAATTCTTTTTCCTTTTACTTGAAGTCAAACTTCAATTGCTAAAATACATTACTTCATTACATCCGAAGGCTGTAACTTGCAGGAACAATGAATGTGATGAGCATAGCTACAAAATTCAAATGGTGCATCCTCGCGGTCTTACTGCTGCCGTGGTCTGCGCGTGCACAGCAAACGACCAAAGACAGTACGCGTAGTGTACAATTATGGGGCATCAGCGCCGGAGGTAATGTGCCTCTTTTTGACCTGTCCACCCGATTTAATCAGTTTGCCTCTGTTAGCGTAGAATACATGCGTAAAAACCGAGCAGGTTGGCTATACGGTGGAAGCTTTGATGCGCAGTACGGCACTTCGGTAAATGACCCCAAAGCAATCTTCGGAGGATTGATGGATGAGGACGGCAACTTCATTGGTGTAAATGGTGAGTTCGCGTACATCCAACCAGGTTTATCCGGTGGCCAATTCAATCTAAGCCTCGCCAAGATCATTGCCCCCCGTTACAACGCAAATTCTGGCTGGTTGTACCAGCAAAGCCTAGGATTGAGCCAAAACAAAATTGGACTTAGAGACGAAAGAGGCAACTTCCCACAACTTCAAAGCCCATTCTTAGAAGGATACGACCGCTTGCACCGCGGCATTTCCAGCACCTCAACCCTGAGATACTTGCACCTCGACAATCGTGAACGGATCAACTACGCCTTGAACCTCTACCTCAATCTCGGGGTAAGCAGAAGCGTTCGAGGCTTCAACATAGACACAGGGCTTTCGGATACCTCCTTAAAGTTCGACAGTTTCATCGGAGCGGGATTTACTTGGTTTCTTCCCGTCTACGCGCAGCAAGAAAGTTTCTTTTTACTCGACTGATGTTGCTGTACCCGGTACTTGCGGAATGTGTTTACCGAGTGGGCACCGTGCTCGCTCCAAAACATTCATGGCTTCGGACGGTCACTTCGCAGCAAGATTGGAAAGACCAAAAGCCGTTGCAAGGTCCTGTCGTATGGATGCATTGCGCTTCTTTGGGTGAATTTGAAATGGGAAAACCCATCCTTGAATCCTACCTAGCTACAGTTCCTAATGCCCAAGCCGTGGTCACTTTTTTTAGTCCCTCCGGCTATGAGCCGCGTAAAAATTACTCCAAGGCACTTGTACATTATTTACCCTTCGATGCTCCGAGCGAAGTCGAAAAATGGCAGGATTACTGCAATCCTAGTGTAGCACTATTTATTCGTTACGACCTCTGGCCGAATCACATCGCTGGTCTTCGAAAGCGATCTATTCCTGCCATAGTCAGTGGGATGAGTGCACCGAAAACGCCGTGGTTCTTAAGCCGCTATCTGCCTTTGGTACGCCGAAATTTTATGTGCGGCATCCAGCACTGGGGCATGGTCGAAGATTCGGACGCAGAGATCATGAGTAGGTCAGGGGTGCACAGCGAAGTGCTCGGGAACCCAAAATTTGACTACGCACAATCTTTAATCGATATAGAGGCCCCGACAGCGTGCATCAAGTGGAAGTCCGCTCAGACTAAACCGGTGTTTTTGGTCGGGAGCGCTCACTTTGAAGATGTAGCCTTCTTAAAAGCGCACCTGGACTGGAGTTCATTCACTGTCTGGATCGTACCGCACAATCTGAAGGACAGCGCTGAAATACTTGGATCGTTACCTGAAGGGTTAAACGTAGCCTTAGACGCAGATACCCCGGGTTCAACGGACGTGCTTATCGTAG
>CATITW010000255.1 GCA_949547975.1 Cryomorphaceae bacterium
CAAACCATTACTGCCCTGCCTGGCGCCTCGTTTTTCTCGAGTGAACTCAGCTTTGCCATGATTCGTGGACAGCACGTACAGCTCACCGTTTTAGGAGCGATGGAGGTCAGTGACAGCGGAGATATCGCCAACTGGAAAATCCCAGGCAAGATGGTCAAAGGCATGGGTGGCGCGATGGATCTCGTGGCCTCGGCGGAGAACATTATCGTCGCGATGCAACACACGAATCGCAAAGGGGAAAGCAAGCTTCTACCTTCGTGTAGCCTACCGTTAACGGGCGTGGGCTGCGTAAAGCGTATCGTTACGGATCTCGCCGTTTTAGAAGTGGATTCCGAGCGCGGATTCGTTCTGATCGAGCGTGCTCCCGGGGTAACTGTTGAAGAGATTCAGGAGAAGACCGCTGGCCGATTGATCGTCGAGGGCGACGTCCCTGAAATGAACCTTTAGTCGTTGTAACTCGTATCGATCTCGAAGCTCCCCTGGAGCATGCGATGGACGAAACAACGCGAGGCAGAAGCAAGGATTTTTTCACGTTGCTGCTCTGAAGTAGCACCGTCCCAATCCAGCTTTACATCAACTTTAGAGGCGAGGGCTCTGCCTTCGCCTCTTGTTGTTTCTATAGCTAGGCTCGCACGAATCTCACCAAGCTCCACGCCCAGCTGTGCCGCTTTTGCACGTACCGTAACGGCCTTGCATTCTGCTAATCCTGCAAGCACCAGCTCTACGGGATTCATGGCAGAGTCAAAGCCGCCAAAATCTTCGGGCTCATCGGCCTCCACGATATGACGACCGTTCGTGATAAAACTGCGGTAGACTTTGGGGTTGCGTAGGGTTACTTCGGTACGATCGGCCATTTATACAATGCGTTTTAAGGTGTTTTCTTTGGTGCGGAGGTAGTGGCGAACTACTCCTCCGATGTGTGCGATGAGCAATACGATGAGCAGCAAGGTGGTGATCCCGTGAACGGGCTTTAAAGGCGTCCCTGTGATGAGCGCCGCATCGCCTGCTTCAAACGCTTCAGGATACCCACCGGTGGCAACGACGGTCATCCCGCTGGCGATTGCTACGAACATCAAGACGTAGAACGCGCGATGGATGACGTACATGAGTTTCTGGTTCCACGCCTTACCCGTTTCTACAGGGGCAGGGCGCTCCTTCTTGAAGAGCAACCAGGTGCGGTATATCGTTAAAAAGAGCAGCACATAGCCGCCGATCGCGTGAAAAGGCATGAGCGACATGACGACTTCATTGTCCGATTTCTCCATGACCTTACCAACGACAAATAAACTGATGATCAGCAAGGCAGACAGGGCGTGAATGACGCGAACGTGTTTGTGGTATTTCGTAACAGACATGGCGGTAAGTACGGTTTAAGGTTGATCCGAATGAATGGTTCCCATGAGCTGAAGCAGCGCGATTTGGGCATTGGTAGCGCGGAACTGTGCGCTCATCTTGCCTTGTTCTGCGGCCATCCATGCGAGCTGACTTTGACGGAGCTCGAGGCTCGAGGCTTGGCCTAAGGCGTAGCGCTCCTGAAGTTTTTCGAAACGCTGGAAAGCGACAGTCGCATTCGCTGTTTCTAAGGTCGCTACTTGCAGGGCATTTTGGAACGTACGGTAGGCATTGCGAACGGTATTTTCCATGGTTTCTCGGACTTGGTCGAGGCGGCGCGTGGCCTTCATCGATTCTAGCGCTGCGTTTTGGCGCTGAGTAGCGCTCTGGAAACCTGAGAACAAGTTGTACTGAAGACTTACTCCTGCCGAGAAGCCCGTGACTTGTTGCGAGGACAAGAAACCTGCCTCGGCTTGGCTTTGGTTGAGGCCGTAGCTCGCTTGGGCACTTACCGATGGGAATAGGGTCGACTGTTGCAGCTTTTGCTGAAGTACGGCCGTTTCAGCGGAGATTTCTGCGAGGCGCACGGTGGCGTTCTGATTCATGACAGCGGTTAAAATCTCTTCCACGCTCGCTTTGATGGCGTCTTGGTCCAAAGTGGTGTTTTGGGCTACGGTAAAGGATCTAGAAGACAGGCCGGCGAAGGTCGCAAAGGTGTTGCGCGCAGCTTCGAGCTGGGTTTGTAGATCGAGCAGGCTGACTTTATCGCGGTTCAGATCGACTTCGGCGGCGAGTAGGTCGGTAGAATTGGACCCGCCTAGGTCGTTCGTTAATACGGCTTTGTCGTAGCGCTCCTGAGAGATGGCGACACTTTTGGTGGAAACCGCGACCGATTCTTGCAAGAGCGCGATGGCCATGTATTGCGACCATACGCCCGCAACGGTGTTTTCTAAGGCCTGGCGGTAGCTGAGATCGGCGGCTTGTTGCGATTTTTTCAAAAGGCCATAGCTGCGCTGGATGCGGCCTCCGGCGAAGAGCACTTGGCTCACTCCGAGGGACGCGTTTTGGCTCAGGGATTGGGCTCCGGCGACATCTTGGGTTTGACCCGTTGCAAATTCGAGGTTGGAGTTTTGGTTGCTACCGTTCGCACCAGCAGAGGCGGTGACGGTTGGGAGCATTCCGGCGTTACCGTACGTGGCAGAATTGGCCGCTTGCTGGGCGGAGACATCAGCGATGTACAGGTCGTGATTGTGCTCGAGCGCACTGGTGAGGGCCTCGTCGAGGGTGACCAAGTTTTGTGCGCCCAGTGTTGCGCTGAGCACGAGGCCCAAAAGGGTGAAACACTTATTCATCTTGCGCGTCGTTTTTGATTTGTTCAAAATATTGTTCGCTTTTCATCTCAATGATCGCGGGCTCTACCTCTTCACGAGTGGGTTTTTCGTTCGTCCAGATGTGGCGGATGAGTACACGAGCGTCATTCACCAAAGCCATCATCGAAGGAAGTACTACGAGGGTGAGCATGGTGGCGAATCCGATCCCGTAGGCGATGGAAACGGCCATTGGAATGAGGAATTGGGCCTGGAAAGAGGTTTCAAAGATCAGCGGTGCAAGACCTGCAATGGTCGTAACTGTGGTCAAGAATATCGCACGGAACCTGCTGATACCCGCATTGTAGATGGCTTCGTACACGCCCTGACCGGACTTCACATTGATGTTGTATTTACTGACCAATACCAGCGAGTCGTTCACGATGATCCCGATTAAAGCAACTACACCGAGGAAACTTAAAATGGACATCGGCATGCCGTGCAGGTAGTGGCCCCATGCTACACCCGTTAAGCTGAGCGGGATGAGCAGCATGATGACGATCGTTTGCACGAGCGATCGGAAGGTGAAGGTGATGGTCAGGATGATCAAAAAGAGGATCAGAGGCATCACGGTTTGTGAGCTGTCCTGGGTCTTCTGACTTTCCTTTTGCTGCCCTTCGTAACGCGCGTTTACCGATGGATATTTGGCGAAAATTTCGGGTAGGATGTCTGCTTTGATTTGCGACAAGAGGGCTGGCGCAGAGCCGTTTGGCGAGGATAAATCACTTTCCACTCGGAATTCACGCTGGCCGTCGAGGTGGTTGATATTGACCGTTCCACGTTCGATGGTATAATTGGCCAATTCTCTCAACGGCACATTGCCCGAAGGCGTAGTGATCGGCAATTCTTCCAAGTCCCAAAGTTGTTTGCGGTCCTTTTCATTCAGGCGTACCCAAACTTTCACCTCGTCCTCGCCGCGCTGCAGACGTTGCACCTGGGCGCCGAAGAAGGTTTCACGCACTTGGCTCATCACAGCGCCAGGCGTCAAGCCTAAAAAGCGGGCTTTATCCGTCAGCTCTAAAGTCACCTCGCGGATCCCTTTCTGGTCGTTATCGACAACATCGGCAAGGGCTTCCATCCCTTTGAGTTTCGACTTGAGCATTTCTTTAGCCGCCTTGAGCTCCACGAGATCATAACTCACGAGCGAGATGGAGATCGGCTTACCGAAGGCTTGCACACCGCCAAAACTCACGTTGTCCGCACCAGGAATGTCTCCTGCAGCACTCCGAATGTCGTTTTGGATCAAATACGAAGGTGTTAGACGCGTCTCAGAATCCAGCAGAATCACGTTCAAACGAGCTTTAGAAGAGATCGGTCCGATGTTTTTCTGCACGGCGGTTACGACGTCTAAACTGTCGTCACGTTCCGATTTGTATTGCGTATTCACTTCCCAAACCTTTGCTTCGATGTGGTCGATCCATTTCTGGGTAACCGCCTCATTCGTTCCGGCGGGCATGTCGAGACTGATATTGAGGTTATCGCGTTCGATGAACGGGAAAAATTGGGTACGAATCACACCACCACCGATCGCGCCGAAGGTGACTACCATGATGGCGATGAAGAAACTGATGGTGATGATCTTGTTGTTCAACGACCAATTCAAAAATGGCGCATACACCCGGTCGCGGAATTTGAACAAGGCTTTGGTCGCTGCGCTCTGAACCGGATTCATTTTGGCCTCACGGTCCAGCTTCGCATGCGACAAGTGGGCCGGCAAAAACAGCAGACCCTCGATGAGCGAAACCGCTAAGGTCGCTACCACGATGAATGACATTTCCGAGAAGAAATCACCCGCACGTCCGTCCAAAAAGAAGAACGAAGAGAATGCAATAATGGTCGTCAAAACCGCACTCACTACCGAAGGAACCACTTCAACGGTTCCATCCAATGCCGCCTTTAAAAGGGGCTTGCCGCGCTCAAAATGCGAGTAAATGTTCTCGGCAATGACAATCCCGTCATCCACCAGAATCCCAATCACAACAATCATCCCGAACAGCGAGATGACGTTTATGGTAATCCCAAAGAAGGTGGCTAACACAAACATCCCGGCAAAGGATACCGGAATTCCGATCGCTACCCAAAACGCAAGACGTAGGTTCAAAAACAGCGCTAAAAGAATGAGTACCAAGAAAAATCCAAGTAACCCGTTCTCAAACAAGAGTTCCTTACGTTGCTGAAGCGTCACCGAGAAATCAGTGATGATGTCGAGCTGCATGTGGTCCGTGTTCGCATTGTAGGTATCGATGTACCCGCGCAGGTATTCACAAGTCTGCAGCAAATCTTCCTGGTCGGTATTATTCACGGTGATTTCTACCGATGAAATGCCATTGTACGCCGCACGTGCGGGGCTGTCTTCCCAGCGGTTGCGTACCTCACCAAGGTCTTTTAAACGGATCGTTTGCCCGTTCGGACGGCTCTGAACCACCACATTTTGCAAATCTTGCGCTTCGTAGTTTTTATTGCGCGAACGGATGAGCATCTCCTCTTGGGTTCCTTTGATAGTACCCCCGGTGATGTCCAGGTTCGTGGTGCGAAGAGCCGTTGCGATCTGCGATAAGGTCAAATCGTACTTGCGGAGCGTACTTTTGTCTAAGGCAATCTCGATCTCCTCGGCGGGAAATCCACTCAGCAACACTTTGGAAATGCCGTCAGCGAGGCGAAGTTCCCCTTCGATGCGGCGTGCTTCGGCTTTTAAACTATGAAGATCCACGCCCTCTCCTGTCAGCGCCATACTCATGGCGAGGGTGAGGTTTTCGCGCTTGGCCACACGCACGGGCTCCAGCCCTGTCGGGAAGGAAGCGACGTTTTCAACCGCATTTTTTACGTCCTCGAGCACCATGTTCGCGTCATAGCCTTTCAAGACATCGACGGTGATGGTCCCTCGATTTTCGTTCGAGGTGGAGGTGTACTGCTCTACCCCGGTAAGTCCTTTGAGGTTTTGCTCAATTTTATTAATCACCCCTTCTTCTATCTCCTCCGGAGAGGCCCCAGGATATACCGCGCTAATGGTAATGTTGCGCGATTCAACGAGCGGAAAAAAGGTCGTATTTAGATTATTGTAGCTGATGTAGCCAAACAGGAAGAACCCGATCAAGAGCGCGTCTACGCCTACGGGATATTTGATGAAAAACTCTATTAACTTCTTCATATCCTTATTTCACTGGAATAACAACAAGTCCTGAAGCCGCCTTCAACGTAGGCTCGTCTACAAGCACGGTCCCTGTAGGAACGCCCGTAATGATGATCTCGTTATCAAGCCACTCCACCACATTCACCACCTTGCGCTGCAAAACGCTATCGTTCTCTATCGTATATACATATTCGTTGTCGGAAACCATGTATGCCGGCACTTTGAGCGCATCATGCACTTCGACCCCTTGCACTTTACCGGTGAGGTACATGCCTTCGCGAAGGTCTTTTCCACGCACCTGGATCACGATCGAAACGCTTTGGGTAGCATCGTCCACAACGGGTGCAATACGTACAATCTTTCCGGACCAATTCCCCCTAATGTCCGGCGAATCGAACACCACCGTCTGGCCTACGCTGAGCTGATCTGCATACGCTAAGGTTACCGCTGTGGCCATCTCGTAGCTCGAAGGCGAAAGGAAGGTTCCAAGTGCGCGGCCGGGTGACACTAAATTTCCTGGCTTCACAAGTGCACTGGCAACCACCCCGTCAAACGGAGCCTTTACCGCGAATTTTTCGAGACGTTCCTCGGCACTTTTTACTTGGTAATAGGCGCTGGACATGCCGCGGGCAATCAAAAACTTCTCTAGTTTACCGGTCGTTTCCGGCAAGGCTGGCAGAGCGGCCTCTAGGCTCAAACCTTCGTAGTAGCTTTCGAAGCGTTCGTAGTCCCCTGGGTAGTCCTGCGAAATGTCCGGCAGCACGCCGAGCAAGGCATTGATGAAGTTCCCTTTGAGGCTCATCACGTTTGCGAGCGCTTCGGCATCGTCAAGCTGAATCATCACTTCGCCCTTTTTAAAGGTAGTTCCCTCGAGGAAGCTGCGGTCACTTGTGCGGAAAATACCACTCACTTCAGCGAGTAGGTTCGCACGCTTCTGCGCTGTGAGCTTTCCGTACACCTTCAAAGGAACCGCGATGGTATCCGTTTTGGCCGCTACGACGCGAAGTTCCATTTTGCGCGTGTCCTCTTTGATTTCCTCTTTCTGAGACATGCTACCGAGTCGCTTCGACACGAGGATTCCTACTACGAGGATGGCAATCGCAATGATTGCATTCTTTACAAATTTCATAATTCGCCTGTATTGAGATTGTTGTTGATTTTGTTCAATGCATTTTTTACCAGATCCAGCTCCACGTCACTTAGTCCCTGTGTAGCGCCTTGGTGCACGCGCTGCGCACAAGCGGCAATCGCAGGAAGAAACGACTTTCCCTCTGCGGTCAGCTCTACCCTATTTTCCCGTCTATTCTGAGGATTCGGTGCGGTCTGTACCCAATTTTTGTCTTGGAATTCTTTCACCATGCGAGAAACGCGGTGACGGTCCATGCCCATGACTTCAGTGAGCTCGCTTTGATTCATCGGCTCCCCTTTTCGCATGACCATGCAACCTATAAACGGCAAATACGAGGTGTTGATCTCGATCCCTTCTTCGGCTAAGGCACGCCCCATGGCTTCGCGCATCGCACGATGTACTTTGCCGGTAAGGAAGCCTAAGCTGTTGGAAAGGTTATTTGGGTCGGGTCCCATGCACTTGGTTTAAGATTGTTGCATAGGTACAACAACAATGCCAAACACGTGTTCAAACACGGGAAAAAATTGGTACTCAAAAAGTGCGTAACGGATGTGCTACAGGTTAGTGTGCCTCGAGCCAGCTCTGACCGGTACCGACCTCAGCAATCATCGGGATTTCCAGCTCCACTGCGGCCTCCATGTGCTTCACAACCAGTGCTTTCAACTCCTCCAGCTCATCTTTGAACGCATCAAAGACCAATTCATCATGCACCTGCAACAGCATTTTCGACTTCATTCCCGCTTCGCGCATCGCCTTATCTACCTGAATCATAGCGAGCTTGATCACGTCGGCAGCAGAACCTTGGATCGGCGCATTCACCGCATTGCGCTCACTGTGTCCACGAACCACTGCATTGCGAGACTCGATGTCCTTCAAATAGCGGCGACGGCCCGTAATGGTTTCTACATACCCATGTTCACGGGCAAAACTGACTTGCTCATCCATATATGCCTTGATGCCCGGATACGTTCTGAAATATCCGTCGATCGCTGCTTTAGCCTCTTTACGACTCATGTCCGTTTGCTGGCTCAACCCGAAGGCACTCACCCCGTACACGATTCCAAAATTCACCGTTTTCGCATTCGAACGCTGCTCGCGAGTCACCTCTTCTAACGGCACTTCAAACACCTTCGCAGCAGTGGCTTTATGGATGTCCTCTCCTGCTTTAAACGCAGCAATCATCGCCTCGTCCTTCGCTAAGGCTGCAATAACGCGAAGTTCAATCTGGCTGTAATCCGCTGCGAGCAGAATATGATCCTCGTTCGCTGGAACAAACATGCCGCGGACTTTTCGCCCGTTCTCAGTACGGATCGGAATGTTTTGCAGGTTCGGATTGGTTGAACTCAAGCGACCCGTGGCAGCCACCGTTTGGTTGAAGCTGGTATGAATACGACCCGTCTTCCCGTGGACCAATTCCGGCAACGCATCCACATAAGTGCTCTTGAGCTTTTTCAACTCTCTAAAGGTCAATATCTTGTCCACGATCGGGTGTACAGATCGCAAGTCTTCTAAAATATTTTCACTGGTCGCATATTGCCCGGTCTTCGTCTTTTTCGGCTTTTCAGAAAGCTTCAAATCGTCAAACAACACCTCGCCCAGCTGACGTGGTGAGCCGACATTAAACGGACGACCCGCGAGCTCAATGATCTCTTCCTCAAGCGTGACGATCAATCCGCCCAATTCTTTACTGTAGCTGTTCAACGCATCCACGTCCACGCGAATCCCTTCACGCTCCATGCGTGCAAGCACCGGAACGAGCGGCATTTCGATGGTACGGAACACGCTATCTACCTTCGTTTCTTGGAGCATCGGCTCAAAAAGCTGCTTCAGCTGGAAGGTAATGTCTGCATCTTCACACGCGTAGTCCACGACCTCAGCGGCCGGAATATCGCGCATGTTTTTCTGGTTCTTTCCTTTTTTCCCAAGGAGCGTCTCGATGGAAATGGTTTCATAATTCAGGTACGTCTCGGCGAGAATATCCATCCCGTGGCGCATGTCGGGTTGAATGAGGTAATGTGCGATCATGGTATCGAAAATTGGCCCAGAGACCTCCACGTCGTAATTCATCAGCACGCTTAGGTCGTACTTTATGTTCTGACCAATTTTTTCCACGCCTTCAGACGTCCAAAATGGCGCGAACGCATCCACCATTTCTTGTGCCTTGTCGCGCTGCTCGGGCACCGCCACATAGTACGCCTTGCCTTTTTCATAAGCAAAACTGATCCCCACGAGCTCCGCATCTAATACGCTGAGCGAGGTGGTTTCGGTATCAAACGCAACGCTGGATTGCGCAGCCAAAAGTGCCGCCAATTCACGCGCCTCATCCACATGTTCGATCAGCTGGTACATGTGCAGCTCCGTGCTCACCGTCTTGCGCGAGCTCACTGCCGGCGCATCATCACCTGCGTCTGAAGCCGGCGCTCCTCCACCGAACAAATCCATCTGGTCGTTCGAAGTGAGGTTGACTTTCTTCGTCGGTTTCTTTGGAGCATCACTTTGCGCAGCATCACCACCGCGGGTCAAACCTAAACGGCGACCTAGCGTACGGAATTCCAATTCCTCGAAAATATCCAAGAGCGCTTCCGCATTCCAATCGCTGCGCGTTAACGTATCCGATTCGAGCTCCACGGGAACTTCGGTGATGATCCGTGCCAATTTCTTCGACAGTATCCCCTGCTCGGCATTGTCCCGAATCTTCTCTCCTAATTTTCCTTTAATCTCATCGGCGTGCGCCAGCGTTTCTTCCAAACTGCCGTACTGCGCCAAAAGCTTGGTGGCGGTTTTCGCACCCACGCCCGGAAGGCCCGGGATATTGTCCACCGCATCGCCCATCATACCGAGGTAATCCACGACCTGATCGACGTTCGCGAGCCCAAATTTCTCACACACCTCTTCCGTGCCCCAAACTTCGGGTGGGTTGCCACCACGGCCGGGACGGAACATGAAGATGTGGTCCGAAACTAATTGGCCAAAATCCTTATCAGGGGTCATCATGTAGGTCGTAAACCCTTCTTTCTCCGCCTTCTTCGCTAGCGTCCCGATCACGTCATCCGCCTCGTAACCGCTCACTCCAATCGCAGGAATGTCAAACGCTTCCAGGATTTTATGAATGTACGGCACCGCCAATTTTATCGCCTCCGGCGTGGCATCTCTATTCGCCTTGTACTCCGGAAAGATCTCATGACGCTCGGTCGGCTCCGGCAAATCGAAACAAACGGCGATGTGCGTCGGATTTTCCTTCGACAACAGATCTAACAGCGCACTCGTGAACCCGTAAATAGCGCTCGTGTCCAGCCCGGAAGAAGTGATGCGCGGATTTTTCGCAAAGGCGAAATAGGCTCTGAAAATGAGCGCATAAGCATCTAAAAGAAAGAGTTTTTTGTCCGTATCTGGCGTTTGTTGACCCATGGGTGAAGGAGGTTGTGTATGCGTAGAAAAATAAGAGGAGGTAAGTTAGCTACTTAAGTCGAAATACCGAGTTTTGTACCATAAAACAATCCCCTATTCGATGGCGTTGTTATTGAGCATACAATCTGACATTATGATTTTTAGAATCCTGTTCACCCTAGGATTTGTCTTAGCCATAGACGCCTACGCCTACCAAGCCTTTAAAACCGCCTTCAAAAGTCCCGCCACCCCTTGGATTTACTGGGGAGTAACCGTTGCTTATGTGGTGTTCAGTGTCGCTATCAGCGTAATGATGAATACCGGAAAAGTCGACTATACATACCTCGGCCTGCTGATGGGAACGACCGTTTTATTGTCGGTACCGAAACTCGTCGCGATCCTCCCCCTCTTGCTCGAAGATGTGGTCCGTTTGGGCCAATTCATTTTTCGCGCCACCACCACCCAGCCGACCCTCATGCCAGAGCGCCGCAGGTTCATCTCACAAATCGCGCTTGGTCTAGCAGCCATCCCCTTCATCGGTATTATCGACGGAATCTGGAAAGGCCGCTACCGCTACCGCGTTTTAAGCCACACGTTGGAGTTTGACGATCTGCCCGAAGCCTTCGACGGATTCACCATCGCCCAGATCTCGGATGTGCACAGCGGTTCTTTTGACAACAAAGAAAAAGTGCAATACGGCGTCGACATGGTGACCCAGCTGGGCGCCGATGCCATCATGTTCACTGGTGACCTGGTCAACAACACTGCCGACGAAGCAGAGCCTTGGATCGAAACCTTCAAGCGCCTCTCCGCAACCTCTGGTGTGTTCTCTATTTTAGGAAACCACGGCTATGGCGACTACTGGAAATTCCCTACCGCCGAAGCGAAAGTGCAGAATCTGGACCGCCTGAAGGCCATTCACGGCGAGATGGGCATGGACTTGCTCTTGAACGAAAGCCGCTATTTTGAGCGCGACGGACAGCGCTTGTATTTGGCGGGAGTTGAGAATTGGGGTTTACCGCCCTTCCCGCAATACGGCGATCTCAATGAAGCCTTAGCAGGAATTCCAGAAGATGCGTTCACCATATTGCTAAGCCACGATCCATCACACTTTGATGCTGAAGTAAAACAGCACGGCAAAAAAGTACACCTGACTTTAAGCGGTCATACGCATGGAATGCAGTTTGGGATTGAGATTCCGGGCTGGATCAAATGGTCGCCCGTGAAGTTCAAATACCCGAAGTGGGCCGGATTGTATCCGGAGGACGATGGACAAATTCTTCACGTGAACCGTGGGTTTGGATTCCTCGCATTCCCAGGACGTGTGGGCATGTGGCCGGAGATTACGCACATTACATTGAAAAAGAAATTGGCGTAGAAAAATCCGCTAGTGCGTCCTGTTCCGATAGAACGACGACATATAATACACGTGCGGTAGACTCAGTGCGCTCAGGAAGATCATGCTTTTTCCGAAAACCGCCGTTGCAGACGCTAACGTGCCGACATACAGCAGGGCACCAAACATCAGTAAGGCACCAAAGGTAAACGGTGCGGCACGTTTCCACATCACCGCAGTGGTCCAGCGCTGACTCCGCTTTAAATGCCGCCAGCCCACGACGCTATGGCGCAGCACAAAGTAGACACCAAAGGCAATCACAAGCGGTAATCCCGTAGTTGCGATCAGCGTCACCACTGTAAGCAGCCACTTCCAAGAACCTTTTGCCAGGGCAAGTAGTAGTCCGATAACGCTCAAGACTACAGTCGCCGTCTGGGTCTGCTCCAGCGACGCTTCAAAGGCCGAAACACCCATCGTACCAAGCACGTTTACGACGCTGTCCCAATGCGGCACAAGCAATATGCCCATCAGAACCGTGCCCCAAAGCAAGGCCAAGCCAGGCGTAGGGATACGCCATTCCTCGAGGTCGGTTTGGCCAAAATGCCAAGCGCTGTAGCCCAAAAAGCCGATGAGGGCCAGTGCAGGCATCCACCACCAGAGCAAGAGCGCTAGGGCCATGATCCCGACATATTTCAAAATGAATACCGGCAACGCCTCTTTTCGCTGTTCGACGTAGGCATCTAAGGCGCCGTGTGGGATGCCCACAACAAAGAGCACAACGGCTAAAACTCCGCCGATCACGGGGAGGGTGAGTTGGGGTTGGAATTGGTTTAAAATCAATGCTATGAGGGACAGCGAGAACGGCATAAAACGCCAAGCGTGCTTGACCCCTTTAAAACGGACATAGCGCCCGACGCTCCACAAAAACTTGGGAACGGGCAGGCGTGCGAACATTCGAACTTCCCAACCTATCGTCGAGCGTTCTTCTAAAAATCGGAAAATCTCTTCAGTGCGCTCGTTCTTGAGCAACGTATTAAAGATGGTCGCACCCCAGTCGGGTCTGAACTTTAAGATGATAAGCAATAGGGTATCGTACCACTGAAAACGACGGCTCATAGCCGAGGGACTAGAAACAATCTTCTCTGGCTGGGCATATTGAGAAGCTATAGTTTCGGCATGTTCGTACATGGCTTTGAATCCATACCCGGTCGTCGCTTTTACTTTGCCTGCACGGGCACCTGTGGGCGTAACACCACCCTGCTGATCCACCTGAATGTCCTGCGACATAGGGATCACGCCGAATTCTTTATCCTCGACAACGTAGGTATCGACCTGCTGAGCACAATATGCTGCCAACACATTCGCTGCACGGGAATGGTCTATTTTTTCTGTTGAAAACCGGGTCAATTCAACCATCGCCTCCCGCTCACTCGTTGGCAGCACATACACAAACTGCGTACCCCCGTCTTGAGGAACTGAGAAATCCATTAACGTAAATGTCGACGGATCAAACGCTGGCGTTGAGCTCTTTATTTTCCACCCAACAAAACTTTGAAGGACCGTCTCGCCCATCTCCTCCTTAAAAGCAGGGGGTCTACTGTCGTATACCCGGTCCACCGCATAGGTCTGATCATTTGCCGCTAGTACACATCCGTTATCGGACGCGTTTACCTCTGAAACAGCCGATGGAACAAACTCAACGTTCGGGTGATTTGCGACGAGTGATTTTCCTCGATCGTAGATCGCCGAAGATTCAATCATGTAATAACGCATGCCCTGCATGTTGTCCACGCGTTCCGCAGTGCGAACGTTCCCCCAAGAGGTCAATATGAACTCGCTCAGATCACCAACCATGGTAGATTTTGGGTGGGCCCAGAAGCAATACGTCTTGTCGTTGTGCTCCTTAGTGGATGCATCGAATACCAAAACACGGATACGGTCAAGCACTCCTCCACGCTCTAAGGCATGAAGTAGTAATGTGTTTGACGCGCCGAATCCGACAAGTGCGATGGTTTCCAATTAAACGTATGCTTTACCACTTATTAATAACCCTGACAACAATTGGGTTTTAAAATTGTTTTATGGCCCTTATCAATCTTTTTTTACTGACCCTCAAGACCATGAGTATTTGTACTTTGTTTAAACTTTTTTTATATTTCATGAACAAAATCAAAACCCCGCAGTTATAAGGGGTAGTTTAACCATTTAAAAATTAGTACCATGTCTTTAACAACAACACTTGCTAGCGTGACGGCTGGCGCATCGGCAGTAGATCTTACTGCCTACACAGACATTACCACAATCACGTCGTTTACCTTCTTCGTAGGGTGTATGGCAATGATGGCGGCTTCTGTCTTTTTCTTCTTCGAAATGTGGAACGTAGACAAAAAGTGGCGCACCTCTTTATTGGTGAGCGGTTTGATTACGTTTATCGCATTCGTACACTACTACTACATGAGAAGCTACCACTTCGAAACAGGTGACTCTCCAACGTTCTTCCGTTATGTGGATTGGACGCTGACTGTGCCATTGATGTGTGTGGAGTTCTATTTGATTACTAAAAAAGCAGGAGCGAAAATGAGCTTGCTTTGGAAACTCATCGCAGCTTCTGTAATCATGCTTGTAACAGGTTACTTCGGTGAGACAATCTACCGCGAGCAGTCTGTTATGTGGGGTGTTCTTTCAGGTGCAGCTTACTTCTACATTGTTTTCTTGGTATGGAAAGGCGAAGTGGCTCAATTGGCCCAAAACGCTGGTGGTGCCGTAGCAAAAGCAGTAAAGGTTTTATTCTGGTTCGTTCTTGTAGGATGGGCAATCTACCCACTAGGTTACATCCTAGGAACTCCAGGAGGATTATTTGGTATCCAATTAGTATCTGATCCTGAAGCAGCTTCTGCCTACATGGACGTGGTATACAACATCGGTGATGCAGTGAATAAAATCGGATTTGGTCTTGTGATCTACTCACTAGCCGTAAGTAGCTCTGACGAGAAAGCTGCCGCTTAATCTATTTCTTTAGTGTTTTATTAGCCCCGTTTCTTAAGTCTTAAGAAGCGGGGCTTTTTTATTTGTGGTTCTTGCTACCTTCGCTTGAAGACACCAGCAACCTACTTATGAAAAGGCACCTCCTCCACTTCGTACTTGCCGCGTTACCGCTGTTTAGCGCAGCTCAAAAAACCGGCATTCACTCGTATTCCATCGACCTTACTACTGTCGTGGAAGACCGCGTCAAAGTCACCGTAGATGCCAGTGCCGCTGGACTCGGAGATACTAAAAACAGCTACTACGCCTACCATTTCCCCGCAACCATCCCCGGCACCTATGCCACGTTAGACTACGGCCGATTCATTCGCGACTTTAAAGCGTTCGATCCTGCAGGCAATGCAATCAAGGTGAAGAAATCGGGCAACACCTACCGCATTTACGGTAAACCTTCCCGCTTGGAATATTGGGCGGACGACACCTTCGACGCGAAAATTCGCAAAAACAAGGTTTTTGAACCTGCCGGAACAAACAACCAGGAACGCCGCAACTTCTTGCTGAACCACGCGGGCTACTTTGGCTTTTTTGAAGGCCTCGAAGAATTGCCTGTATCTCTTGAAATTTTAAAAAGCCCCACCCTCTATGGCATCAGCGCCATGGAGAGCTACAGCTACGGCAACACCCAAGTCTTTAACGCGCGAAACTACCATCACTTCCTGGACTGCCCGGTGATGGTCAGCAAGCCTGATACGACCAGCTTCAAGCTCGGCGGCGCGAAGGTGACCATTAGCGTATTCACCGAAAACGGTCGTGCACTTTCCGACGACATCTATGGGGCTGTTGAAACCAGTATGCAGGCCATCGAACAATTTCTCGACGGCAACCTCCCTGTAGACAACTATGCTTTTATTTTCTACATCAAAGACTACACGGAATTTGAGCCGCTGTTTAGTGGGCGTGAGATCAAAATTGGTACCATTATCAAGGCCCTTCGTCAACTCTCTGGCAAGGGATTTGGCGCGCTCGAACACGGGAACAGTTCAGTGTATTACCTCCCCGATTTCGGAGGAACCTCCGTTTTGGACGATATGGCGGATGTGTGTATCCATGAATTCTTTCACATCTTGACTCCGCTGGGGTTGCACAGCGAAGAAATTGGCGACTTTAACTACATCGAACCCGAGATGAGCCAGCACCTGTGGTTGTATGAAGGGATCACAGAATACTTTGCCGGCATTAGCCAAGTCAAAGGCGGCGTCATCACTAAGGACGAATATGTGCGCAGTTTGTTGCGTCAGAAATTGGTCACGAGCGAGAAATTTCCAAATCATAAAATGTCGTTTACACAGATGAGCGAAAATGTGCTGGAGAAGCCGTACAAAAAGCAATACTTACAGGTCTACCAGCGCGGTGCTGTGCTCGGAGCACTCCTAGACATCCGTATCATGGAGCTTACCGGTGGGAAGATGAACTTACGAGACGTCATCCTCGCCTTGCGCGACCGCTATGGCGCCGAAGCCAGTTTTAAAGACGAAGAAATCATCGCCGAATTCGTCGCACTCGTGCATCCTGACCTTCAACGCTTCTTTGATCGCTACATCACGGGAAAAGAAGATTTACCCCTCCAAGAATACTTGGCCAAAGTGGGCATCGACTACGACCGTTCTTATGTTGGGCCCATGGTTGTGGATCCTTTGGCGGATAACGACATCAAAACCAAACGTATGCGTGGGACCAACCAAATGCTCGTCAAAAAAGTAGGTAAGAACGAGTTCCTCGGACTGCAAGCTGGAGACAAGGTTGCTCTAACGAATGCCATTACCCAAACTCCGTATGGAGGACTGCAAGAAGGCACCGTGGTTCCGGTCGAGGTAGTGCGCGGCGATAAAGAACTTGAAATCCCCTACACGGTACGTTATGAAAAAGGCGCTAAGGGGCATTTCATTCGTTTCCAACGCAACCCCGAAGCGAAGGCACAAACGCTCCAAGACTTGTGGCTCGGCGAAGGGCCATTGCGCTAAAAAAAACAAGGGCGGACACCTTTCGGAATCCGCCCTTACTTATAGGTTGTAGAACCTTTCTCACCAGTTCTACGTCGTTAACTCAGGGGCAAATATGCGCTAAGGAAATGGCAGCGCCAAAGAACCCTGCCGGACATCAGCTGGACACCCCTAAAGCGCTTGTATATAAGCGTCTAGCGATTCTGTCTTGTCGAGGTCAATCTTCTTTTTCAGTCGGTATTTGGCCTTTTCAACCGCCGCTGGGCTCACATTGAGTACCGTAGCAATCTCTTTATTGTTCATCTTCTGACGGATCAAATAACTCAAGCGAATCTCTCCTTTGGTCAATTTCTCATGCACCGCCACGAGCCTTTCAGAAAACTCGTCGTGCAAATCGCGGTAATTCTGCTCAAAATTGTCCCAATAATTTTCGCTTTGCAGTTCTCGGTTCAATTCCCGGATCAAACCGCGCAGCATCGAAACGGTCTCCTCTGAACGGTTGGGCTTCGAAGTTTCTTGCTCCAACCGTTGCTTGAACTCCTTCAAAAGCTCCACGCGGGAGGACGTCTTTAACAGCTGGAAATTCAGCTCATCGCTCTTTTCTTTTGCCTTTGCCTCCATCGCTGCAGCTTTCGTAGCGAGCAGCTCTTTTTCAGTTTCCAACAAATGCACACGGGTTGCACGTAGCTGACGTTCTTGAATAACCGCTGCAATGCCCGCGAATCCTAAGAAGATCAGTAGTCCCAGAGTCCATTTGAACCAATTTTTCTGATAGTAAAATGCCTTTTGAACCAGCGTCAACGCCAATACGCTGTGCGCATCGTCCAGCTCATTCAACACCCGAAATTCCAGCGTGTATTTGCCAGGGTCGAGATTGCTTAATGACACCGAACGGCTCGACGCGTTCAGCAACGTCCAGTCTGACGATAAACCGAGCACGCGGTATTCCACTCGTGGTCGCGTATTCGTACCCGAGGTAAACAGCTCGTAGCGAACTTCTACCGTGCG
>CATITW010000256.1 GCA_949547975.1 Cryomorphaceae bacterium
CCCTCTTGTTCGAAGGCGGTGATTTTGCCTCCTGTGTACGGGTTTTGTTCAAAGACATGCACCTCGGCACCGGCAGCTGCGGCGCGTATGGATGCTGCAATGCCCGCGATTCCGGCTCCAATCACGGCGACTTTTTCTGGTACTTTTGGCGGTGGGTTGGTATTTCTCATCAATTCAGAAAACAAGGTACAATCCATTTTGTTGTAAAACCGTGGGAAAGAAAATTTATCGCATCGCATTGGCCTTTATCACGGTAGCACTCCTGCTATCTATTCTATGGCCGTATGAACAAAAATTAATCGATTGGGACCGTGCTCCGGACTACAGGGTTTTGGAAAGTGACGAAATCTATTTCAACAATACTCGGATTGTATCCTACCGCACGGATGAAAGCTCGGAACTTACTGAGCAAGGGTTCAAAACGCACCGCTCGACTAAGGCGCTGAGTGATACGACAGTTCCTTTTGTGAACTTTACGATTGTCAATAATTGGCGTTCGGATCAAGCGTATGTCGTTATGGAACCGAGTCATCGCAAATTTTTCAGAGACGAAACCTTGGTTTACTGTGGCTCGGATACTTTGAGGTTTGATCTGGACCATATGGACTTTGAATCGCATTATGAATTGGCGGCGACCCTTTTTAAGCACTCGCTAGACTACCATCGTCCGTTCATTTACGATGGAAAAGATTCACTTCTACTCTATGGTACGCAGGGGAACGAAAAGGCCAACACCACGGTTTTGAAGGATTATTTTCGCCTCATCGGCCGATTCCAATAAGCACTACCCTTTTTTCGCTTTGGCGGCCCGGATACTCAACAGTTGAACCAAAAGCGCAAATCCTACAGAGCTGTAGACGTAGGCCTTCGGAATTTCAACATGAGCACTTTCGGCGATCAGCACCATTCCAATCATAATCAAAAAACTTAGGGCTAGAATCTGTATAGACACGTGCTGCTGGATGTAATCTCCGATAGGTTTCGCAAAACTGAGCATGATCAACATGGAGATGACCACGGCAATAATCATGATGTTCAGATGCTGGGTCATCCCGATTGCGGTGAGTACACTATCGAAGCTAAAAACGATATCCAAGAGCCCTATTTGCACTATTGCGGAAATTAAGGTCGATGCTTTTTTCCCTTCACCATGCCCCTTCCCTTCGGTCTTTTTAAAGATCTCTGAGGAAGCTTTTGCAAGCAGGAACACGCCACCTAAAAATAGAATCGCATCTCGACCGGATACAGGATGATCAAACAGCGAAAATAAGGGTGCAGTTAAACCGATCAACCATGTGATTCCCAAGAGCATGAGTACCCTGAAGAGCAGTGCCAAACCTAGTCCTAATCGTCTTGCCAACGGCTGTTTGGAAGACTCTAAATCTTGGGTGACGAGGGAAATAAAAATGATGTTATCGATACCCAAAACAATCTCCAAAAACGTGAGGGTCAATAGGGCGATGAAACCATCTAGTGTAAGAAGTACTTCCATGATTGGTATATAGGTTTGTTTTTAAGTGACGAATCGCCTAACTGAGATCGATTTTTGCGATCTTCGTAGGCATGACGGATAAGGAACGCATTCATCATCTCGAAAGTAAGATAAAAACACTTCACGAGGGGTATCGCAAACAATTACTCAACCTTGAGAAGTTCAAGGCCATGGTCATGAATCTCAATCAAGGGCTTATGGTTGTGGACAATGACGATGTCATTACCAAAGTGTATGAGAGTTTTGAAAACTTAACCGGTTACAAGGAAGAAGAATTGCTTGGTAAGCGCGCAAAAGACGTCTTTTTAAAGAAAGGCGACATGATGTCTGAACTTCAGTTTATGGAGCAGAGACAGGTGCGTGCAACTGGTGAAGCGAGTTCCTATGAAATCCCAATCATCCGGAAAGATGGCGATGAACTTTGGGTGAGTATATCGGGAGCACCACTGTTTGATGATGCGGGAGAAAAAATTGGTTCGATAGGAATCCATTACGACATCTCTCGTCAGAAAAGATTGCAACAAGCCCTTCAGTCCGCTCGAGAAGAAAGCGACCGTGCAAAACACGCCGAAGAGCGCTTCTTAGCAAAAATGTCGCACGAAATCCGTACGCCGCTCAATGCCGTGATCGGTATGAGCTACCTGCTCAAAGGCACGAACTTAAACGATGAGCAGCAAGAATATGTGGATGTCATCTCGCGTAGCGGGAATCTATTGTTGAATTTGATCAACGACATTTTAGATTACAGCAAAATAAGCTCAGGTCAGATTCAAGTACGTCCTGTTGTTTGCAGCTTGCAAACCGTACTCCAGGACATGGCGCAAACCTTCCGGCTCAAAACGCAGGAAAAGTCCATCACCATCAAAACGGAACTCGACATTGAACACGACTTTGTCAAGGCCGATGAAACGTTACTGAATCAGATTTTAATGAATTTGATCGGTAACTCGGAGAAATTCACCGAAGATGGCAGCATCACGATCAAAGCCGAGCCTTTGGCTGAATTTGACAAAACGGTCACCTACCAGTTTAGCATCATCGATACCGGAGCAGGTATAGCTCCTGAACGCGTGGAAGCGATATTCCAAGAATTTGTTCAAGAAGAGGGCATCGTCATTAAAGACTCCAAAGGAGGAACAGGACTTGGACTGGCCATTACCAAAAAGATCATCGAAATGATGGGTGGTAAAATTTGGGCTGAGAGCACTGTGGGTAAAGGCACCCAAATGCACTTTGTTCTGACTTTCGAGCTCACAAAAGCTGAAAAAACTGCGCAAGAAGGTCAAGCCGTTGAACGCATGCAGCAAACCGAGTCTCACGCTATCCGTAAGAGCTTGAACGTGCTCGTTGCAGAGGACAATAGCATGAACCAAAAATATATTTCAAGAATCTTGGAAAAAATTGAGGTCCAGTTTGAAATTGCCTACGACGGTCAGACTGCCGCAGCACGCAGTACAGAAAAGAAGTTCGATGTCATTTTCATGGACCTGTTCATGCCCATGTTGGACGGCTTCGAGTCCACCGAACGCATTCGAGCAGATAAAACAGGTGTCAACTACAACACGCCTATTTACGCACTAACAGCAACCGCTGTTAAACAACATAAGCAACGCGCACTTGAAGTAGGAATGAATGGGTTCATATCGAAGCCTTTTCATCCCAATGAAATACACAGTGTGTTGAAAGAGATTTCCACGACTGAACCTACCTCCCAACCTGAAAATACCGAAAATTTGGACTATACCTACAGTGCTACATTTGACCGTACGACCTTGGATATGTACTACGGTAACGACGTTGAATATGCGTTGGAAATGTTTGAGATATTCGCAGAGCAATTAGAAGAGACCCTTCCTCTGATTAAAACCGCGCTAGCAGAGAATAACCGTCCGGATTTAAGGCATTATGTCCACAAACTAAAGCCCACATTCACCATGGTTGGCTTTCCAAGCATTACGTCATTTTTCGAGCAGTGGGAAAGAGACATCGATCAACCGAATATCAACTTTGAATTGTTCCCAGGAAGGTGGGACGAGATCAAAACTGATGTTCTGTCTACTTTGCAGCTCGTTCGCGACGAATCAGTAAGTATGAAGGCTTTCGCTCAAAAGTAAGATTTACTTCTTGCGGGCCGAACGTTCCCAGCTTGCCTTTTGAGATTTCAACACAAAACGTTTGAACCCGGCCAAAACGGCGTAGTTCATCACGCAAAAATAATATACCGCTAAAACAGGTCCAGGTAAACTTCGCTCGCGCACTGCATGAGCGAGCGCTGCAATCCCGTAAAATAGGATTTGGGCAGCAAATAGCACCTTAAACTCTAGAGCTGCTGGAACTAATAATGCATTCACTAGAAAAAGCACCGGTAACGAAAATGCGGTTATCGACCAGCGCAATACACGGTGAGAAATATACATCCAGCTCTGCACAGGGCGACGGAACACATTGAACATGAAGGGCAATCTTGAGATGCTTTGCCACCCCCCTGCCGCAATACGTACTTTTCGCTTTAGCTCTTCGTCGATAGAAGCTGAAGAGGTCTCTTCTGCGCGAGCATCAGGTTCATAAATCATCACTTTATTTTGCTTCAGTATGTAAAAGCTCTGCATGAAATCATCAAGGATGGTATCTAAGGGCAAATCTTGAACTAAAGATGCTCTAAAACTGACCAATTCACCAGCGGCCCCCATCAAGCTATTCACCTTTGAATCTGCTTTCTTGATCGCGCTCTCGTACTTCCAATATAAACCTTCGCCTTTGCTTTCCGCACCATCGGCTTCTTCCACCAAAATACCCTTAGCACCGCTTACTCCACCAACAATAGGGTCTGCGTAATGCTGAACTAGTGCGCGAAGTGCGCCTTTACCAACCTTTGTATTCGCATCGTTAAATACTACGATTTCACTTTCAACGAATTTCATGGCACGATTCTCAGCGGCACTTTTCCCTGCACGCTCCTTTTTATGCAATACCTCTACCCCTTCAAAAAGACGCACTATCTCAGGGGTTTGATCTGTCGAGCCATCAGTAATCACCATGATTTGCAATTTCTCACGGGGATAATCCAACCCTAGCAGGTTTTCAATCTTGTCGGCAATAATGTCTTCTTCGTTGTAACTAGGCACTACCCAGGTGACGCTCGGCTCAAAATTGAGGTCTAACTTTCGCTTCTTCGGGATCAATTTCCCCAAGACAATGATGATCACCGGATAGCCTATGTACGTGTAGACTACTAAAGCTAACAGGGTATACAATAAAAATTCTAGCATAATGTTTTATAAATTTCAGCATACTGCTTCGCTGCATACTGCCAATTGTATTGTTTTGAGATTTCGCTGGCTTTTAGTGTCAAAGTATCCGCAAACTCTTGGTCGCTTAGCAGTTTAATAATACCGTTAGAGATTGCCGAACGATCTTTTGGATCCACTAACAGCGCCCCTCCATTACTTACTTCTGTTAATGATGGTATATTGGATGCAAGCACAGGGGTATGGCAAGCGAAGGCCTCTACGATTGGAATACCAAAGGATTCTGCTAAACTGCAGTACACAAAAGCAGCAGCACCATTGTATAAATGCACTAAATCCTTTTGGTCGACGTAACCTAAAAATTTAACCCGGGGTAAGACCTGTTCGGCATCCTCTCCTAGCAATTGCTTAAAATCCTCCAAACGATAATCGGCAATCAAAAATTGGACGTCCGGCATCTGCTTGGCTACCTCGACAAATGAGGACAAAATGCGCTCTGTATTTTTTTTCGGATCGGTGTTCCCTAAAAACAACACATACGGTCCCGCTATTTTCCAATCTTCTAGAAATGCGTTCACCTTCTCTTGTGAAAGTTTAGTGAAGCATGAAGCTACACCGTTGTAAATGAAAGGAATTTCAGTATGCGTACTTTTCTCTTGAATGCGTTGGGCCTCCGACCGGCTTACTGTGACTAAAACATCGTCGCTCCGCATCATTCGTTGCACCAGTAAACGTCTGTACCAATTCCCAAATCGCTGGTACATATTATATCCCGCTCTAAACAACGGATGCTGATCTAAAAATATGATGTCATGCAGCGTAGTTACCGTAGGCACTTTGATGCGCAACGACCTGGTATTGGATGTAAAGTGGAATACGTCAAACTCATACCGCTTAACTAGTAATGGAAGTAACCATTGCTCCCAATACGCATAAGAGGCACTTTGAGCAACGATGCGCAACTTTGGATGTCTTGGCAACACGCCTTCTTTCACAGATTCAGCATTGACAAAAACAACGATACTTTGAATCTCCGGTATCTCGCACAATCCCGCAATAAGCTTAATGGCAAAAATATCCATCCCGTGAGGATTTGTTCGGAAAATACGCTGAGCTTCGATGCCTATGTTCATGAGACGGAAGAATTCGTCCAGCCCTTAAAAATGCCCTGTAGGACGGGTTGAATCAGATTGAATTGACCCGTTAAGGCATATTTTAATACATCGCGAAGACCCACCACAACAGTGAGGTACAGCATAGTTATCGGCCACCAATTTTTAACGTTTCTACGCGCAAACAGCAGTCTGTTTCTAGTCATGTAACGGATCTTCAGCGGACTCATACGCCCCACACTGGCACTTTCTTTGTGCAAAATCTCAACGTCACCAAGCACTCCAATGTCGTACCCAGCTTCTTTGACACGTGCACACCAATCGTATTCTTCATAGTATAAGAAATAGGGCTCCCACATTCCGCCTACTTCTTCATACACCTTTTTAGGTATAACGACTGAAGCACCATGTATGAAACCTGTCTTTCGATACCCCAGATAAGCAGACGCATCTCTATCTCCAAAACCTATACTTTCATTACGCAATGTGATTTGAGACAATTCCGTCGAACCGGCGTATTGCAGTAAACGAGTATCATAGAATCGGATCAAAGTACTCAACATACCCAACTGCGTTCTGAACGTGAAGCAATCCACAATCGACTTCACAAAAGGCATATGAATCTCAGTGTCGTTGTTGATCAAATACAAATAATCCCCATTCGCTTCTTTCATCCCAACCTCGTTTCCTCCAGCAAAGCCTAGGTTTTTTCCAGTATGAATGATGCTATAGGGATAATTCATCGGAACCGAAGTCTCGAAGGGGATTTTAGATCCGTTATCTACAATAATCAGTTCGAATCCCACCTCTTGCAAGGCATTTAAGGAATGCATCAAATCTAACGTTAGATTAGAATGATTATAGTTTACAGTTACGAGTGAAATGAGTATCAATACTTAGTGTTTTTACTATATTTACCAAAATTAGAATGAAAAAACCGTAGAATGAAGTACTTGTTAACTTTAAGCCTTTCTCTTTACTCCATTATGGTAATTGGTCAATCTAAAAAAGAGATTGCCGCCGAAAGAGATTCCATATTAAGTGAATTTCACATTAGTGCCGGAGAACCCGTTTTCTACGAAGAACCCTTATTAGAGTTCTCTAAAGAGCTCAAAGGCTGGACGTTTTCTCAAGATGAGAAATGGATCGAAGCCGAGCAA
>CATITW010000257.1 GCA_949547975.1 Cryomorphaceae bacterium
ATCGTAAAAAACGCAGACGGCACCTTTGCTCAGAAGGTATTGGGAGATGCAGCCTTCGTTCCTATGCTCAAAGACCGAGAGTAACGTACCTTTGCACTGTGAAGTCTATAGAAATCAAAAATAAAAGAGCGAAGTTCGACTACGAGTGGTTGGACACCTACACGGCTGGAATGCAGCTGCTCGGTACTGAAGTAAAATCAGTACGCATGGGTAAAGCATCCATCGCTGAGGGGTATTGTTATTTTAAAGACAACGAGCTCTATATCCGAAACATGAATATCGCCGAGTGGTCACACGGGAATATATTCAATCATGATCCCATTCGCGAGCGCAAGTTATTGTTGTCGAAAAGGGAATTGGAAAAAATCATGAAATCCACTATAGATCAAGGGATTACAGTGATTCCCACGAAGTTGTTTCTAAGTGAAAAAGGTTGGGTAAAACTCAACATTGCAGTGGCGCGTGGTAAGAAAAATTACGACAAACGCCAGTCTCTAAAAGATAAAGATGCCAAGCGTGATTTGGCAAGATTAAAGCGCTATTAAGCCATGTACAAGAGTGTTCTACGTCCGTTGTTGTTCAAAATGAATGCCGAGCAGGCACATCATTTCACCTTCAAGACCATCAAATCCACCTTTAAGATACCAGGCGTTCAGGCGCTGGTAAATGCGGGTTTCGGTTCATTGAAAGGCAAGGAAACGACAGTCATGGGATTAACCTTTAAAAACCCGATCGGCTTAGCGGCAGGTTTTGATAAGGATGCCAAACTGTACAATGAGCTCGCAGCCTTTGGTTTTGGTTTCATTGAGATCGGCACCTTAACACCACAGCCACAAGACGGTAACCCGAAGCCGCGTTTGTTCCGTTTGGTAGAAGATGAAGCGGTGATCAACCGTATGGGCTTCAACAACGGTGGACTTGACCTAGCGAAAGAACGCTTAAAGGCGAAGAAAACGGATCTCATCATCGGTGGTAACATCGGGAAGAACAAAGTAACTCCGAACGATCTAGCTACAGAGGATTACCTCAAAGGGGTAGAGGCCTTGCACGATGTGGTCGATTATTTCGTAGTGAATGTGAGTTCTCCAAACACTCCTGGATTGCGCGAATTGCAAGAGAAAGGGCCACTGATGGAACTGTTAGCGGCGGTGCAAAAGCGCAATAATGAATTGGGCGCAAAACCGTTGCTGTTGAAAATAGCACCGGACCTCACCGAAGGTCAGTTGAACGACATCATTGACATTATTAATACACTCAAGCTTAGCGGTGTAGTAGCCACCAATACCACCATTTCTAGGGACGGTCTTAAAGCGGATAACGCGAAGGTTGAGGCGATCGGAGCGGGCGGTCTCAGTGGTAAAATTCTACGTGAACGCAGTACAGAAGTGGTCAAATACCTCAGAGCGCACTTGGATCCTTCTATTGCGATTATCGCAGTAGGTGGCGTGTTTACAGGAGCGGATGCAAAAGAAAAATTGGACGCGGGTGCAGACCTCGTTCAAGTGTGGACAGGTTTCTTATATGAAGGCCCGTCTATGGTACGCAGAATGCTTCGTTCTTTGTAATTTCACGGGTAGAACCTTTTACCCAAGAACCCAATGACCACCATCGATATTGTAGAGTGTCCCCGCGACGCTTGGCAAGGATTTCACGACTTTATACCCACCTCAGAAAAGATTCAGCAC
>CATITW010000258.1 GCA_949547975.1 Cryomorphaceae bacterium
ACCTCGTTCATCTTAAATTAACATTTAGGTAAAAATACCGATACACTTCTTGTTTTAACAGTCTCATCTAAGACTTTGACTGCTGCGCTCTCAAAATGGAAATTCCGGTAGGACTTTCTGCGATATTTACGACTTCGTTCGGCGCACCTGCGAAAAGTAATTGACCGCCATTTTCACCTCCTTCTGGACCTATTTCGATCAGGTGATCCGCACGGTTGATCACATCGAGATCGTGTTCGATCACCAGCACTGAATGTCCCATATCTACTAATGCATTTAGCGCATCTAAAAGTTTGCGTACATCGTCGAAGTGCAAGCCCGTGGTAGGTTCGTCAAACAAGAACAAGGTCTTGCCCGCTTTATCCCCTTTCGATAAGAAAAAGGCCAATTTTACGCGCTGTGCCTCACCCCCAGAAAGGGTAGAGGAACTCTGACCTACAGCTGCGTACCCGAGTCCGACATCCTGTAATGGCTGGAGCTTCGTATGTATTTTTTTCTGCTTGTGTGCTTTGAAAAATTCGATAGCTTCATCGATGGTACTCTCCAAAATGTCTGCGATGTTCTTGTCGCCAAATTTGACTTCGAGTATCTCCGGTTTGAATCGCTTACCGCCGCATTCCTCACACGGCAGATGCACGTCCGCCATGAACTGCATTTCGATGGTGACTTCACCTTCGCCTTTACACGTATCACAGCGTCCACCGTCCGTGTTAAAACTGAAATGCTTCGCCTTGTATCCGCGAATCTTCGAGAGTTCTGTACTTGCGAAGAGGTTGCGAATATCGTCGTAGGCCTTGAGGTAGGTGACCGGATTCGAACGGGATGATTTACCGATCGGGTTTTGATCCACCATCTCCACATGTGTGATCTGGTCGATGTCGCCACTCATTCCCTTGTGTAATCCAGGTCGTTCACCCACTTGCTCTAAGCGCTTTTTTAAGGCAGGGTAGAGAATTTTCTTGATCAGTGTGCTTTTTCCAGATCCACTCACACCGGCTACGACACTCAAAACACCGAGCGGTATCTCCACATCAAACCCTTTGAGGTTGTGCTGACGAACACCTTCTAGTACGATGTGTCCCGTTGGTGTGCGTAAAGTGTCCCTAGTCGGGATGCTCAGGGTACCGTTGAGGTATTTCGAGGTCAGTGAGTTCGGGTTGAGCAATACGTCCTTTGGGAGTCCGCTGGCCATGATTTCACCGCCTAAATTTCCTGCCGCTGGGCCGATATCGATCAGGTAGTCTGCGGCGTGCATAAAGGCCTCTTCGTGCTCTACCACGACTACGGTGTTGCCTTTATCGCGCAATGCTTTGATCACACGGATCAGCTGGTGCGCATCTTGCGGGTGCAGACCGATGCTCGGTTCATCCAATATATAAAGCGAACCGACCAATGCCGAGCCAAGTGAGGTAGCGAGTTGAATGCGCTGGCTTTCCCCACCACTTAAGGTGCTGCTGACACGGTTGATCGTCAGGTAGGAGAGACCTACGTTCACTAAGAATTCTATACGGGTGGTAATCTCGGTGAGTAGACGTTTTGCGATGTCTTGATCGCGCTCGCTCAACGTTAATTCCGCGAAGAACGTCTGAAGCTTGGACAGTGGCAACTCAACAAGCTCGTGAAGGGCCACGCCTCCCACTTTCACGTAAGCGGCCTCTGGTTTGAGTCGTTTTCCACCA
>CATITW010000259.1 GCA_949547975.1 Cryomorphaceae bacterium
AGTCATCGCGGTGAGAGAAGAAGCGTTCTTTTGCACGTGCTTTCTCTTCATCACGACGTGCTCCTCCCATACAAGCATCGAAGTTGTTGCGCTCGATGGTGTCTAAAAGAGTAGTGGTTTGGAGTGCATTTCTAGAGGCATTGATACCGGTCTCTTCGACTACGGCACCTTCATCGATAGATTCCTGTACAGATCCTACCACGAGCTGAACGCCGAGGTCTTGGATGAGCTGGTTTCTGAAGGCCATGGTTTCTGGAAAGTTGTGACCCGTATCGATGTGAACGAATGGGAAAGGAATCTTCGCTGGGAAAAAAGCCTTGCGGGCCAGGTGGGCCACGACGATGCTGTCTTTACCACCAGAAAAGAGGATGGCTGGATTATCGAATTGGGCAAAGACCTCACGAATGACGTAGATCGCTTCCGCCTCTAATTCTTCCAAATGTGTCAATGAATACGTACTCATCTAGAGTGCTATTTTAGGTAATATATAGTCCACGACCTTTTTGGCCGATGCTTCTATGCTCATCTCATGCGTCGGCACATCCACTTCAGGGTTTTCCGGCGCTTCAAACGGGGCACTAATCCCCGTAAAGTTACTAATCTCTCCTGCGCGTGCTTTGGCGTAGAGTCCTTTTACATCGCGCTGTTCACATACTTCCAAAGGAGTACTTACGAAGATCTCTGCGAAGTCTCCAGCGGCAGTCTCGCGAACGAAATCACGGTCTTTCTGGTAGGGACTTACAAATGCGCTCAATACGACTAATCCGGCATCCTTCATCAATGCACTTACATGTGCAATACGGCGGATGTTTTCCTCTCGGCTTTCTGCGCTAAAATCTAAATCGCTGTTGAGTCCAGTGCGGACATTATCTCCATCGAGGATATAGGTGCGAATACCGCGAACGAAGAGCTGTCGCTCTACTTCTGAAGCCACTGTACTCTTCCCGCTACCGCTTAAACCAGTAAACCACAAAACATGGCCTTTATGACCATTTTGTCGCTGACGATCTTCGCTTGAAATCGCGTGCTGATGCGGGATGATGTGGAGCTTTTCAGCCACAGGGAGTTGTGTTTTTGTTGGGTTGTAGCCGCAATTTCCAACTTCTACCAACCAAATCCTAATAGAAGAAAGAGGGAGTATGCCGAATTCTTACAGGGTGGGCATGAGTGAAAAGTGGTAACACGTTTGGGTCCTCCTGGATTTTGTTTTCGCTTTAAAGTAATACCCAAAGTGCAACAGCGCTGTATACTAAGAGCACTGGAAGGCCTAATCGCATAAAGTCCTTCTGAGTGTATTGCCCAGCACCCATCACCATGAGGTGGGTTTGATAGCTGGTCGGGGTAAGGAAACTTGCACTTGCTCCGAAAGCAACAGGAAGGAACACTTCTAGATGACCTATTCCATATTGCTGCATCAGGGCTGCTCCTACTGGAAAAGCGATCGCGACGGCGCTGACGTTGGTCATGAAGTTCGTGAGTAGCAATGTGCCGACAAATAACCCTGCAATAGCGAGCGTAGGGTTTTCTGGTAAGGCAAATTGCTTGATGAAATAACTAGCATGTCCTCCCTCGACGATGGCACTACCGAAGGCGACAGAGAGTACGAGTAGAGCAAAAAGTTGCGTGTTGAATTCTTGTTTGAGTTTATCGGCATGGGTGAGTCCACAAGCGATGGCACTAACGATCATCAGCGCAAGGGTGAGCAGTAGGGTCCATGAAAGCGCATAACCAGCAATAGCTATAGCAAACAGGCTCGGTAAGAAGTAACGTTCCCGTCCCAGTTTGTTTTCTGCGACGCGGTCGTATTCTGTGATCGGGATGAGCGGTGTGTTTTTTTGGTTGCGCTCTGCAAAGGCACTTCCGGTAGCGAGTAAGAGTAAATCTCCGGCTTGCAACACCATGCGCCCTATTTTCCCGGATAGCGGCTGACCGCTGCGCTGCACTCCTATGATTACAGCATCATAGCGGGATCTGAAATCAGTCTCTTTGAGCGGAAGATCGATCAGGTCACTGTTGTTTGGAACGATCACCTCTAAAAGGTTGGAACGTCCTTCGACTTTGAATTTCTCTTCGACGTTAGAAAGGCCGTCGGGGAATTGGTCCAACAGTTCATTCACGGAGTCTAGAGCTCCAGTGAAAAATAGGGTATCGTTTGCCTGAAGTACTTCTTTAGGACCTACCGGTGAAATGAACTTTCCATCGCGGTAGAGTTCTGCCAGGTAGAGTTCGGGAAGGTTACGTAGCTTGGCCTCTTTTACCGTTTTCCCATCCATAGTGCCGTTTGGGATGACTTTAAGCTCTGTGGTGTAGGCGCGTTCTTCGACGTTTTCTGCTAAAGTCGATGTAGCGGGTTCTTTTTTTAGGACGATCGGCGCAAGAAGAATGCTAACTATTAAGACACCGGCACTCACTGCGAGCCCTGGTAGTACGAAGTCGAAAAATCCGAAGCCTTCGATGCCGTTTTCCAACATCATACCGTTAAGTACGAGATTCGTAGAGGTACCGATAAGAGTAATGGTTCCTCCAGCAACAGCGGCGAAGGAGAGCGGGAGTAGAAAAAGTCGTGCGGACCAGCCCTGTTTACGAGCGTGGGTTTTAATGGTAGGGATGAGTAGGGCAACAATCGGGGTATTGTTGACTAAGGCACTGAGTACAGCTGTAAAACCTGTAATGCCGAAAAGGAAGGTGCGGGGCTTTTTACCGAGCAGTTTGAAGGCTCTTTCGAGGCGGATTTGTCTTTTCAGTACGCTGGTAAGGGCGATGAGTGCCATTACAGTGAGTAAGGACGGGTTTACTGCTGCGCTGTAGAGGTGCTTGATGCCCATGAAACCTGAGACAAGCAGTGCTAGGACGGTAAAGCCGAAGACATGCATGGCCTTGAAGCGGCCCCAAAGGAGACCAA
>CATITW010000260.1 GCA_949547975.1 Cryomorphaceae bacterium
ATCCACTCCAACAATATGGATGAATTTTTCCGTGTTCGGTATTCGTTCATACGTCGCCTTAAATTAAGCGGTGTAGAGGAAGAGGATGCAAATCTCGAGGGCTTTGCTCCAGGGGATCTACTCAAGATTTTGAGTGAGATGGTTACCGAACAGCAGGGGAGAAGCCAGCGTATCTATGATGCGTTAAAAAAGGAGCTCAGTACCTACGATGTTGAGGTGATCTCAGAAGGGAAATTGACCACGAAGCAGTCTGCGTTTGTGAAGGAGTTTTACCAAACGAAGATCGCTTCGGCGTTGACCACGTTGATGCTGAATCAAACCCGTGAATTCCCGTATTTGCGCGATAAGAGTATTTTCTTAGCGCTGCGATTAATCAAAGGAAAAGAAGAGCAATATTCCATCATTGAAGTGCCCAGCGGGGCTTATGGGAGGTTCGTGGTCTTGCCGAAATACGGCAAGCAGTTCATCATGTACCTCGATGATATCTTGCGCCACAACCTTGGCAGCATTTTTCACACTATCAAATACGATCGGATCGAAGCGCACACGGTGAAAATCACGCGCGATGCAGAATTGTCTTTAGATGATGACGTGAGTAAATCCTTCATGGAACAAGTTCAGAAAGGGTTGATGAATCGTAGAGAAGGTGATCCGGTTCGGGTCGTGTACGATCAGCAGATATCTGGACAAACGTTGGGTGAATTGATCAAGGGTTTAGGCATTACGGAGTTTGATACGCTTATTCCTGGTGGACGCTACCACAATAAGAAGGACTTGGTGAAATTTCCGCAGGTGGGTAGAAGAGAATTGGAACATCCTAAACTGCCGCAGATTGCACATCCGGATCTCGATGTGGACCGGAGTATTATGCAGGTTTTGCAGAAAAAGGACGTTTTACTTTTTACGCCATACCACGATTTTGGACATGTGATTCGCTTGCTTCGTGAAGCGGCGATCGACCCCAAAGTTCGACAGATTAAAGTCACGCTGTATCGATTAGCGGACGACAGTAAAATCATTTCCGCTTTGGTAAATGCGGCTAAAAATGGTAAGGCTGTTACGGTGTTCATCGAGCTCCAAGCACGGTTCGATGAGGCCAATAACATCAAATGGACCAATAAACTCCGCTCCGAAGGCATCAAGGTCGTGAGTGGCGTTCCGGGTCTCAAGGTGCATTCAAAATTGACCTTGATTCGTCGTGATGAGGGGCAAGAAAAGCTCGTGGATTATTGTGTTATAGGTACCGGGAATTACCATGAAGGAACGGCCAAAATCTATACCGATTATCACCTGTTGACCTCTGATAAGCGCATTGCCAAGGAAGCTCGAAAGGTGTTTGCCTTCATCGAGTCGCCTTACAAGCACTATAAATTCAAGCATCTGCTGGTCAGTCCAAACAGCACCAGAGAAGGGCTATACGCCCTGATCGATAAGGAAATTGCGTTTGCGAAAGCGGGCAAAGAAGCTAAATTTTGGGTGAAGATCAACAGCGTTTCGGACCACGGCATGATTCGCAAGCTCTACGAGGCAAGCGCTGCCGGTGTACAAGTGAGAATGGTGATTCGGGGGGTCAATTGTATGCAGCTCGAGCACCCAGAATATTCGGCAAACATTCAAGCGGTCAGCATCATCGACCGATATCTAGAACATACCCGCGCATTTTGCTTCCACAACGGGGGCGACGAGCAATATTTCATTTCCTCGGCCGACTGGATGAGCCGAAATCTGAACCGTAGGGTAGAAGTCACGGTTCCTATCTATGACGAGCAGTTGAAAAGACAGCTCAGAGACCACTTTGACATTCTCTGGAAAGACAATACGAAGTCCAGATGGTTTGATGGGGGCCAGACCAACGCGTACCGCAAGCTCAAAGGTCCTAAGATTCGAGCGCAGGTCGAACTGCACAACTACGTGCAAAAACAACTCCTGAAGGGGTAAAACTATGATTGTAACGAAAATTGGAGCCATCGATATCGGGTCAAACTCGGTACGGTGCCTCATTGTAAATGTCATATTCAAAGAGGGCTACACGCACTATAAAAAGGTCAGTATGGTCCGCTTACCCATTCGCTTAGGTCAAGATGTCTTTGCGACCGGAAGCATTAGTGAAGCCACTCGAACCAGATTCTTAGAAGGGATGCAGGCCTATCGACATCTGCTGAATGTGCACGGCGTTCGAGCATTTCGTGCAGTAGCTACTTCTGCGATGCGTGAAGCTGAAAATGGCCCTGATCTTGTGCAAGAAATTCAAGAGAAAACCGGCATAAAGATCTCCATCATCGACGGAGAGGAAGAAGCTCGATTAGTATTCTCTTCAAAAATTTATGACGTCATAAAAGCACCTGTGACCAATTTCGTCTACATCGACGTAGGCGGTGGGTCTACGGAAATTTCCATCATCGAAAATAAAAAAGTGATCACCAGTCGCAGTTTCAAAGTTGGAGGTGTTCGCTTGATGAATGGATTGGTCGAAGATGCACAGTGGGAGGAAATGAAAAATTGGCTGAAACAGCATGCAGCGAAGCTCAAAGACAAGGCCGCGATCGGGGCGGGTGGAAACATCAACAAAATCCACAAGCTTAGCATGAAGTCCGTGCAAACGCCATTAACAAGGAGTTATGTGCAGGAGCAACTAGAGATGATTTCTGAGTTAAGTGGGGAAGAGCGCGTAACAGAATTGGGCTTGAATTTAGATCGAGCAGATGTCATTACCCACGCACTCCCGATCTACTTGCGCGTCATGCAATGGGCGGGGACTTCTAAAATTTACGTTCCGAAAATAGGGGTGTCCGACGGCTTAGTGCGCGACCTCTACCATTCGGAATTCAAAGCAGAGATCGAATCGGATTCATTCCTCGAGAGTTAAGCCTATAGCATCTATTGCGAGATAGAAACCTTCAATGTGTATTCATGTAGCATTAGGTATTCTCTATGTATTTTTGAAGTATCACTAACGAAAACTAATGAACAATGGCAGTACAAATAGCAACAGATTCGGACTTCGAGCAAATCCTAAAAAACAACCCACGTGTCGTAGTGAAGTATTTCGCGGACTGGTGTGGTGCATGTAAAATGTTTGCACCAAAATACAAGCGCGTATCGAACGAGGAAGAAATGTCTGATGTCGTGTTTTTGGAAGTAAACGCAGAGCACAATGAAGTAGCACGTAAAGCGGGTGGGGTAGACAACCTTCCGTTCTTAGCTTCGTTTAAAAATGGTGTCTTAGCGGAAGGTTCTGCAGCGAGCAAAGAAGAATACTTGCGCAAACTGATCGACCTCACGAAATAGGAAACACGAAAGCCAAGACGGCTGGAACTGAATTTAAAAAACCTGCTGGCTGAAAGAGCTTGCAGGTTTTTTTATGCCTTGAGCATACAGTCTACAGAAGGGGTGTAAAAAACGAAAGGGAGCCGCCAAGCTCCCTTTCTACCTAAACCGCCATGAAAATCTGCTTGCGCAGAATGTTCCATGTAGTATTAACCTCGAAGTGTGCCTGTGGTTCACTCACATTGCAAAAAAAAGATACTTTTTTTGTAAGCCCTGATAATAGGCGGTTGATGAGCTGTAAATGCAAGATTCGCGGCCTGTTAGATGGTTTTATTCTCGCGGGTAAGTCATGGATAGCACAAAAAAAACGCCTGTCTTGGTATAGACAGGCGCTTGATACATGTAGTGGAGTATCTAATCGAAGATTGATTAGTTGTTGCTCAAGTAATCTGCAACACCGTCATGAGTATCTTTCATCGCTTCTTTACCAGGCGTCCAGTTTGCAGGACAAACTTCACCTTTTTCTTCGAAGTACTGAAGTGCATCTACCATACGCATCGCTTCGTCTACCGAACGACCTAATGGGAAGAAGTTCACCAACTGGTGCATTACCGTACCTTCTTTGTCGATCAAGAACAAACCGCGGTAAGCGATCATTTCTCCAGTCGATGTAAGGTTGCCTTCCTCGTCGTACGACCACTCACCGTCTAATACATCGTAGTTGTGCGAGATCGTCTTGTTCGTATCTGCTACGATCGGGTAGTTTACACCTTGGATACCACCTTGGTCTTTGGTCATTTGCAACCAACCCCAGTGGCTTTGCTCAGTGTCAGTAGATACAGCGATCAACTCTACACCCTTAGAAGCGAACTCTTCTTTACGTGCTTGGAATGCATGCAATTCTGTTGGACATACGAAAGTGAAATCCTTCGGGTAGAAGAATAGGATCACGTACTTTCCTGCGTAATCTGAAAGTTTGAAGTTTTCAACGATTTCCTCACCATTGATTACTGCTGCTGCAGTGAAATCTGGTGCTTTTTTGCCTACTAATACAGCCATTTGTCTTTGTTTTTATTTGTTATTCAAATGTAGAACTACCTCCGTCTATTAACGTATAATTCTATTCAGTTTTATCTATGACGGGTGTGTGAATGTTTATCAATCACAGGAGCAATAGCAAGCTTAGCCCAATTCCTGTTCCGACGGCTAGTAATTTATAGGCATTGAACTGATGATTCGCTGAGCTTTCAAAGAGAATCGTAGTGCTGACGTGCAACAACAATCCCGTCGCTAGGCCTAAAATAGGGAAGGTATAAGCGGTTAGTGTACCCGCAGCAAGGCTACCAAGTGGTGTGCTCAGTGCAAACAGAACCAAGCTTGTGATGACTAGTGGGGTCGAGATTTTGGCATTGCGTAAAGCAGAAGTGACCAGCAGGGCGATGGGCATCTTGTGCAGGACGAGTGACCATAAGAGTCCGGGGCCGTTGTGGGCGTGATCGTGCGCCGCGTGTTCCGCCAGCGGCATCCCTTCGATGAACGAGTGGATGAATAACCCCAGTAACGGAAGGAGGGGAAGTTTGGTGCCGTGGGCGTGGTAGTGCCCGTGTTCTAGCCCTTTTGAGATGAAATCCAGGAACAATTGGACACCGAAACCCAATAAAACCCATACACCGATCGAATGCGCGTTCCCCTCAAACAGCTCGGGCAAAAGATGCAGCATTAAGGTGCCGAACAAAAATGCTCCGGAAAATGCCAGGCTCAATCTGAACGCCAGGCTGTCCGTTTTAATGAACCACGATGCTCCGCCTCCGAGGAGGACACTGAAGAATAGGATCAAATAAGCATCGTTCATTACTCCGATTTTTTGGCAATAATAATCATTCTGTTGCTCTGTTCTGCTTCGAAATCACTCAGGTTGTAATCCCCTTTGATGTGCTCGACCTCAAGACCGGCACGTTCCATAAAGGTGCTCATCTCCGTGGTGGTGAAGGCACGAACGCGCTCTTCAAAATGTTGGATTTCACAATCTTTGTGCACGCGAATTCGCTTTACAATCGTTGCCGCTTCGATGGCTCGAGTCACTGAATAGTGCGCAAGCTCAGTTTGAACTTCATTGGCTGGAACCAAGTTCGCCGCGATCTTTTCGCTGTTCATATAATCCAGCACTAAACGCCCACCGGGCACTAAGGTCTCGGCCATACGGTCGATCGCTTGCTGGTGCATTTCGTCGTTTTCGAAATAGCCGAAACTGGTAAAGAGATTGAACACCCAATCAAAAGGTCCAAACGGCAGCTTCTCGAGCATGTTGCCGGTGGTAAACTTTAAGTCGTCGTGTTCGAATACTCGCGCGAATGCAATGCTTTCCTCACTCAGGTCCACTCCCAAGACATCAAGACCTTGATCGGACAGCACCTTGGCATGTCTGCCACGACCGCAGGCCATGTCTAACGCCGTCTCACCTGGCTGAACCC
>CATITW010000261.1 GCA_949547975.1 Cryomorphaceae bacterium
CCATCGACAGCTATATAGCAGGGGATGAAACGGCCCTAAGTGCGGAAGCTCAAGAAGGGTTGGATCTGTTCTTTGGCAAGGCGCAATGCAATACCTGCCACACCGGTCCGCTGTTTACCGATTATGGCTTTCACAACAACGGCACTCCTCCGAGTGAAAATGACTACGGTCGCGCGGAGCTTACGTTAGACACAGCGGATTTCTTCACCTTCAAGACGCCTTCGCTGCGTCACGTGAGTGAAACGGCCCCGTACATGCACGACGGCTCCCTTTCGAGCTTGTCAGCAGTATTGCAACGTTACAACGAAGGAGGTACTGGGCATCCTTACCAGTCTGATCACATCGAACCGTTGAACTTATCCGCCGCAGAGCTTGTTGCTTTAGAACGCTTCTTAGAGGCGCTCTAACACTCGATGGTTTATGCGAATCTTACTTGTTTTTACGTTTCTAGCGAGCGGAATAGCTGCTTTTTCCCAAAGCCAATTCACTACTACCCAAGACCCCCAAATTTATTTCGTGTACAACGCGAAAGGATCCTTAGCAGGTGAGCTGAACTACCTCTACGGAAAGTATTTTCAGGACGAGCACTGCGCGCTTTGCGACATCACCCATGGAACGTTTTCTGCAAAACCGGAATGGAAGGCGTGGGAAGCAACCTTAACGTGTACTCATGAGGTCTTGCACATCGACGAGGCCGAAGCCTTGGGGCTCGATCTTTCATCGTTTACTCTTCCTGTGGTGCTCCTACATCGAGGTTCCAGCTTAGAAGAATTGGTCAGTGCATCAGAAATGACCGAAGCGGGGAAAGAAGTGGCCGACTTCATACGATTGTTCGAGAAGAAAGCCGAGCAGTTCGGGGTGTCCTGCAACTAAAAACCGCATTTCCCGGCTGATGTAGACAGAAAATGCAGTACCAAAAAATAGTGCTGTGATGTTGGCGCTAGGTGAGGTTTAGTGCTGGTTCATTCTGAAATCTGCGTAGGCGTTCATGCCACCGTGTTCTGCCTGATCCAGCCCTTCGAGTTCTTCTCCTTTAGAAACGCGTAGTCCCCAAATTCGCTGAATGATGGCGAGCATGATGCTGGTGGTACCCACGCAAAACACACCCACAAGTGCAACGCCTGAGAGTTGAATCAAAAATTGGTGCCAGGAAGCTAGCGCTCCAAACAATCCTACCGCAAGCGTGCCCCAAACTCCGGTGAACAGATGCACTGCAACGGCGCCGACAGGGTCGTCTAAACGAAGCGCATCGAGCAAACTCACTGCGAGTACCACGACGACACCGCCGATAACGCCGATGAGCATGGCCTCGGTAATGGACACTTGATCTGCGCTTGCGGTGATGCTCACTAGTCCACCCAAAATGCCGTTCATGAACATGGTCAGGTCGAAGTTTTTGTAGCGAAGGTGCACGAAGGTTGCTGCGGATAATCCACCCGCTGCTGCTGCAATAGAAGTAGTGGTAATCACTAAAGAGGTAATCGCTGGATCAGCGCTTAATACGGATCCTCCGTTAAACCCGAACCAGCCGAGCCATAGAATGAGTACGCCCGCTGCCGCAAATGGGAGATTGTGTCCGGGGATAGGACGCGGTTTACCGTCCTCGCCGAATTTGCCGATGCGCGGTCCTATTTTCGCGATGTACAAAACGGCTGCCCATCCTCCGACACTGTGTACGAGGGTCGACCCTGCAAAGTCGTAAAAGCCCCATTCATCCAAAAATCCACCGCCCCATTTCCAAGAACCGACGATCGGGTAGATGATGCCGACATAGATGACGGAAAAGAGGAAAAACGAACCCAATTTCGCGCGCTCCGCCACTGCTCCAGAAACAATCGTCGCTGCCGTCGCTGCAAACATGCCTTGGAACAAGAAATCCGTCCAATAGGTGTAGCCCTGATTGTACGAAAGGTCCAAACCTTCACCAACCATAGGACTCTCCAACCCAAAGAGGGCCACAAAGTAGTCAGGCACTACGCCGTGCCAAAAGCTTGTCGGGTACATCAGGTTAAAGCCGACAGTGGCGTACAGAACGAGTCCGGCGCTGATGATAAAAAAGTTCTTAAAGAGAATGTTCACTGTGTTTTTTTGGCGCGTCAGACCAATCTCCAAAAAACTAAAGCCCAAGTGCATGAAAAACACAAGCGCCGTACAAATCATCATCCAAAGGTTATTGACTGTGAGTGTTAACGTCGTTTCCATCGTGCTACTTATTTAAGGGTTTCGCCGCCGCTCTCGCCCGTGCGGATTCTGTAGGTTTCTTCGATAGGGCTCACGAAAATCTTTCCGTCCCCAACTTCGCCTGTTTTACCGGCCTTTAAAATGGCTTCTACGGTGACGTCCACGAAATCGTCATTCACTACGATGCTTAAGAATCTACGCTGGATGTCGGATGTGCTGTAGTGCACCCCGCGGTACACTTTTCCTTTGGTCTCGTGACCAATTCCCGTTACGTCCCAATAGCTAAAGAAGTACACGTTTGCCTCATGCAGCGCTTTTCGCACCTCGTCAAACTTGGATTTTCTAATGATTGCTTCTATTTTTTTCATTTTACAGGGGGTGTTGCACTGCAAAACTACACATTTGCGTCGCTTAACCCCAAATAATCAAGGGGTGCATGCGTAAAAAAAGTTAATTTAAGAAATAACACCCTCGTTTAGCAGGGGTGCGGTTGTTACTATCGACAGTATTTCTAGAAAACACCCCCTTTTTAAGTGGGGTATATGTAGGGTCCCTTTAAACCAGGCACAAAAAAAGCCCAGTGCTGATGCGCACTGGGCTTGGAACTACTTGAACAGGTAGCTTTGGTTTGTTGATGCTCAAATATCCTCCTTATTTGTATGTTTGCTGTAAGAAATAAGTAATAACACATTTCTCACATGTTAGCAAAACAGATATCACGCATTGTTTTTGTTGGATTATTTCTGATGTTAAATGTCAGTAAATCAGATGCTAAGGGAGGGACACTGACCTGGTTGTCTACGAGCGATAGTGCCATTCATATCCTGGAAGTAAATACCGGGTTTCATACCGTTTTGCGAGCCAATCACATAGATACGTTATCTTCATTTCAGCTCGACTATCCGGTCGGGAGCCTCGATGGAACGAAGGCTGGACACGTTTTTTGGTCCCACGGCGCATTTTGGGGTGTTTTTGACGGTTTTGGCGCAGTCCTGAAGGTAGATACCGCCAAACGTGCAGTGAGTCGCCACGATCGCACCACGCATTCCGGGTACAATTTTGATGCATACCAGTTCCAACGCAACGACACTTTATATTCCTTCGGTGGGTACGGGTTTTGGATGAAAAACAATCTGCTCACGTTTTATTCTAAAACACGTCGGGAGTGGAATAAATATACAGAAGCTCCTTTCGCTGTATCCACACCTAC
>CATITW010000262.1 GCA_949547975.1 Cryomorphaceae bacterium
ATGTACAACGATTTGTAACACCTGCAACACTCTCAAGGATTTTCTGAAATCTTTTTTCGAGCCGATTGCCCAGCGCGTTGCTGGCGAGTCTAAAAAGCCACAACGTTTTTTGTTGCGGACGGCAAATGTACAACGGTTTTCTATTTTGACAAGCGGTTGACGGAGAATAATCGAAGAAATAGGGAATTCAAAGGAAACCGTTGGAACCTGATGGGCTTTATGTATATATGTATAGAATTTCAAAAGACGCACCTATGGAAGGACCCATTATTTCTGCAGCATGGCTCGCGGAGCATCGCAATCATCCACGTTTAGTCGTGCTTGACGCTAGCATGGATCCTACTTTTTCGAGCTGCGGAGGCCAAAAAGTAGTGATTCCGGGAGCGCAGCACTTTGATTTGAAGGGTGCATTTAGCGTTGCTGGGGCAAAATATCCGAATTCATTTCCTAGTGCGGCGCAATTTCAGGCGGGAGCGCGTGGATTGGGAATTGGTTCTGAAAGCATCATAGTGTGCTACGATGACCGCGGAATTTTCAGCAGCGCTAGGGCGAGATGGATGTTCAGAGTGTTCGGACATGAGCAGGTTTTCGTATTGAACGGAGGACTTCTCGGATGGATCGCCGCAGGATATAATGTCGAAGACGACTATTCATCAGCCGGAAAGGAAGGCGATTTTGTGGCCGAATTAAGGTCAGACCGCGTGGTGGACCTCAGCTATATTACGGCAGAAGGACGCGAGCAACAGTGCACGCTTGTGGATGCTCGATCGGCAGGTCGGTTTGGCGGTAGCGCCGAAGAGCCGCGTGCTGATCTACGATCTGGTTCGATTCCCGGGTCAGTGAATGTGCCTTTCGCCAATTTACTGGAGGATGGACACTTCAAAGACAAGCGCGAAGTTGAGTCGGTATTGCAGCAGTGCACCGAGCGGGAGAATGATTTGGTATTTTCTTGTGGTTCTGGGGTAACGGCGTGTGTGCTGGGCTTGGCCTACGAGTGGGTGACTGGGGAAGACGAGTACGCCATATACGACGGGAGCTGGACGGAGTATGCCAGTGAATTTCCTGAGGTGGATTAAAAAAAGTGGCAAGGCCCTTCCTGGAGCTGCCATAGAATAGGTAGATCGTGATCGCCTTGGGCCGACAGTACGGTGGCCTGAAGTACATACAACTCCATGTTTTTCTGATAGAGCGGACCGGTATGTGAGAATATGGGTTGAAAATAGGGAGCTAGAACGGTTGGCCGCGGGGATGAATTGGTTCCGGGAGTTCGAGGAGGAAAGCTAGATACGTCTGGCCAAAGTGCCAATTCCATTTGAGCCGGTAAGGCCAGTGGATGGGCTGCACATAGACACCATGTGAGGTTTTGTGGTATTTGCTCTACGGAAATTTCGATTGAAGTGGGTAAAAGCATTTGACTGGGGAAATCAGCACCGGCGGTGTGTGGCGGAGATAATTGGCCCGGGCCAACAGCGATGTATGGAGACGAGACCTCGACACGAAGCTGCTGAGCCGTGGCAGCAGGACTGTACAAATACAACATTGCACAGAAAAGGTTGCTTAATACACGTTCCATTGCAGCGTGGTTTGGTGGATTCCTGAACGCCATAGGGCGTAGTCCGTTGTGGATAAATCCGTGGTAAGTGAATAGAATACGCCGTCAGTTTGACCGATCCCACTGCAGCCGCCTGTGGTGGTGTAGACTATGGGGGTTCGGGTGGGATCTATGCTGAGCTGTGGGGTAATGTTTAATTGGACCCCGGGAAGGCTTGGAAGCGAGAGTACGCTGAGGCCAATTTCATATTCTACATCTAAAGGAGTCTTTGCTATGTCGATGACTCGCGATCCGGAATGGGGTGGACTGATGGAGAAGCGCAGTTGGACGGTAGGAGAAACAGATGGAGATTGTACAGGAAGACCTGAAATCTGGGGCGGCTTTGAAGAGAGTTGATCCGTGCTGAATGCTGCGGACACCAGAAGTATGGATTCGAAGCTGAGGGTCTGATTGGACTGGGTTTCATACAAGACGGTCTGTGCAAAGAGGCTGCTGAACGCAACGTAGAATGCGGTGAAAAGAAGGTGTTTCATAATAGCTCGAAAGGGATGGATTCCTGGATGGGTGCCAAGGAAATATTCATATCAGGGTGGTCCATTTCCTCGCTGAGGACCACTATAGTTTGCTTGAAGGTGTAGCCCTTCGGTGGCGGGACCATGTCTATAGCCGCTTCTCCAGAAGGAAGGTTGCCAATCCTGAAGGAGCCATCCGATCGTATCGGACGGATGACCGTCTCACCTGAAGTGTAGCAAAGCCGTATGCTGTGCTCGGTAAAGTCAAGAGGTACCGCGAAAAGTAAGTTTGGGTCAATAATGAATTGGCCACGCAGAGCACGCATTCGCTTAAAGGTAAGTTCAACCGAGGTGGTGCGTTCCATCAAATCTATGCGTCGTGTCCATGCACCATCTGGTACCATAGCAAATGGCAATGACGCAGCTTGAATCTGGAAGGAGATCGTGTTTTGCGAGAGGTTTCGCCACCGGAATCGGCCCTTAGTATCCGTACGAAATGTGTGTCCCTTATACATTATTTCTATACCTGCGATTGGCTTCCCTTGCGCGTCAACACATCGACCCTCAAGGGATTTACCTGTAGATTTTCGGTGCAATGTCCCTTGCCAGGAAAGGGTTCCCGAAGCATCGGAACGGAGTATGACGGCGCACTGTCCATGTGTGAATGTTTTCGATAAACGCGTGGTATAGCGCCATGCGTTCGGCTGTTGTTCCAAGGTGGAAAACAGGTGATATCCATGGCCCAATTTGCAACGGATCTGGCCCTGAAAGAATTGAACTCGGCCGTTCGCATCGAACTTGGCAGAGGTACGCATCATGAAATTTCGACCGTTATATTCTGATGTAGGAACTGCCTTCCATCGCCCTTCGGACCTCAGCGCTTGCACTCCAAAACGAACAGCTCCAACGCGCATAGTAGAACGTATCTGCCAGTTAGGGGAAAGCGTTTTGACGGCATACGCATGGCGCATTACCCTTGCCTCAAATCTTCTGCTACGGTACGCTGCCCAACTGCTCGAATGCTGTGCCCAACTACCGTTCGGGCGTTCAAAGTGAGCGAATTGATGGTAGAGCGTCCATCGACCGAAATCCATTGCAGCGGTGCTCGAAACATGAGACCTAAAAGCTAAAAAGCGTTCAGCGTGAGGAGTCGTTTTAGCCCCACGAGCGGTGAGCGTTAGGTGGGGTATTCGAATGCGTAGATTGGCCTGAGCGAGACCTGGTTGGAGGGCCGTATGAATTTCCAAGGGTTGATTTTGATAAAAAAATTGGCCCGCGATACCTGAACTGCTGCGATCCTTATACACCGTCAAACTACCACCATATCGAGTGGTCTTGTTTGGCTTACTTTCAAAACTACAGGAGGTATTCTGCGAAGAGGTAGACCAGCGCGCACGAATCTTTACTTTCGAAAATTCCGTTTGACCCTCCACAAACGGGGCCAATTCCGGCAGCGCAAAAGGCACCGCTTTTCCCCAACCGTACCCCACAGAAATTCGTGTATTCGAATTATCATAAGTCAACGAACCCAAGGATCTTGATGCCAACCGATCCCCTCGAAACAACCAATTTTGACCCCGCATTGTCAGTCCATACTGCGGTTGTATTCTCTTCCAATCCATGAAGTTTTGGGAAGCATATCCATCCATCGACCAACCTTCTGAGGAGTCACTTTTTTCCGTCCACTCCCAATCCAAGAAAGGCTTCAGTGCGATGTCTACGATGGTATCCCACTCCCCTGCCCGGGCCACAATTGACAATACATTGTCCTTAGGAACAGCAATCGTTCGCCTTTTTCCTTCTCCAGGGCGGATGGTTATTCCATCGTGCTCAATTTTTTCATTCCCTGCGTTGTACATCCAATACCTGGTCGAGTCCACCCCTTCTTCAAGCAATGCACAGTTGATTCGAGGGCGAGCACCTATTTCTAAGGTCCACTCACCTCGCAATGGCGGCTGTAACGCACCCGGATGGACGAGCTCCGCGATGATCGTATACCTTCCAGGCGGAGTAAACTCATCCGCAGTCATCCAGGCTGTGGTTGCGCCTTGATGCTCCTCCATACGGGAAGGAGCGGCGAGCAGCGTAAACCACTGTGGAGCGTCTATCCGAAGCTGCATTTCACCGGTGGCCATCGCCTTTTGCCAAGTCAATGACATCGGCCAGATCACCCCTACCTCAACACGAGAAGGACCACGAACCTCCAACAACTTCGCAGACTGGGCGGTACAATGAAAGACCCCGATCATCAGAGCGTGTAGACAAAGCCATTTCACCAATCAAGCTGTTTTGTGAGACCGAATTTTTCTCCCTCATCTGTCTCGCTTAAGACCACCATACGGTACGAACCTGCC
>CATITW010000263.1 GCA_949547975.1 Cryomorphaceae bacterium
AGAATTGACCCCATGAAAAAGTTTGTGATCGGCGTAGTAAGTGCGCTTGTTTTGATGGCCTGTGGGTCGAAAAAAGAATTGGCTCCAGCTTGGACAACGGCCAAACCCATCGATGCTTCTGGTCAGTATGTCTATGGCGTCGGTATGAGTTACGTCAACCCGAATGCGCCCTATCAGCAGGCGGCTCGCTCGAATGCCTTAGCAGATCTTGCCCAGGAAGTGGAGAGTCAGATTTACGATGAAACTCGATTCCTACAAAAGGAAGATGCCGGGGGTTTTGGAACTTCTTTCTCCTCGGAAACCCTTACGCGTTCGCACGTAAAGTTGGAAGATTACACGCAATTGGACTCTTATTCGGACCAGTTGCGCTATTACACCCTCTACCGTTTGGACCTGCCCAAATTCCTTGAAACCAAGGCACTAGCTGATAAGCAGGCGCAAGCGTGGATCCTAGATCGCACAGAAAAAGCGCGTGCTCACGACCAGGACCTCTCCTACCGCTGGATGTTGCTCGGAGATGCCGTAGATAAGGCCATTTCTCGCAATTTTTTAGTGGATCCAAAATTTTCCGTGCAGACTAAAAGTGTACTAGTCACCGCCTTGCGCGAGATTGAACAAGACATGACAGGTGAATTTTTGATTCCGGAAACTGTGCGTTATTTAGGCCTCCCGGACCAATTCTCCGCGGCCTACCGCCCCGCAAGTCCGTCGCTAGCACCACACCTACTCCTTCAAAGCAGCGCAGGAGACTTTGAGTTCAACCCGGAAAATGGTGCGGTATACTGCACGGCTACCGGCAAGGAAAATACGGTCCAACTTTCGATAGGTCTGAATGTCGATACGCAACTTCCTTCGCTGAGTAGTGTGGGGAAGAATTGGTTGAAAGAGCAAATGAATTGGTCGAACGCGACTACGTTGTATTTCCAAAACACCAATGTTCAAGTGCTCGCACCAAAACCGCTGGTCGGTGAAATCTCACGCAGTATAGCTGGGCGCTTTGGCACCACCGACGATGCACCACTACTACTGGAATTTAACGGGAAACTCAGCACAGTGGCTCTGGCCAAAAACAGGTTTAAAACCACGATAGATGGTCGATTTGTGTTACAATACAGCGGCACGGAACAAATCATTTGGACTTCACAACGCATCCAAGACAGTGCGATTAGCGTGAGTGAAGATGCAGCTCGCAACAGCGCCTTACACACCTTTAGTGAGAACATCAACTTCTTCATCTTACCGCAACTAGAAAGGAGCTTGGGGTATTGATATTGTTATGCGCGCATAGTATATTTACGTGTTGCTAAACGCACCTAGACCCACTATGCGTCCCGAAGAAACCTTCGATTTTCAAATCCGTAAAGGCTGGATCAGTCTTTCGAAAATGTACAATGATCTGGTACAGCCGCACGGCATTACCACTTCAGTGGGCTTCGCATTACTGAATATCGATGTAAAAAAGGGCACTCCTTCGACCGCTTTGGGGCCTAAGATGGGCATGGAGCCGACGTCGCTCTCACGAATGCTGAAATCTATGGAGAAGCAAGGACTGGTGTTCAAAGAAGCGAATCCACTCGACAAGAGAAGCGTCTTAATCAAGCTGACTGAAGAGGGCGTTCATAAACGCAACCTCAGCCGTGAGGCAGTACTACAGTTTAACCAAGCCGTGCAAGCGGTGGTGGGTGAAGAGCAGCGTAGTACGTTTTTCGAAACGCTCGATAAGATCCAAGGAATCACCCAAGAACTGCGTCTTTCCAAAGAGGGGCTATAGCCTCGAGATTTACTATACATTCCAATTTAGCACCTACACCTCCCCTAGCTATCTGAAAACGAAGCACTTTTAGTAGGCGGTGTTCAGAAATTGACTGTTCTACAAAAGCTATATCTCTTTAACTTTTGGAAAAAGCGACTTAAGCGAGCAGGAATAAAAAGACCCTGAAAGCCTTGACTGACAACAGTATTCCATTCATTTTCAGAAAATAAAAACGACATCTAATTTATTCCACCCGCATTTGTGATGATTTTCTATATTGGGGTAGCCGAAGCACTGAGAACTATCTTTTGGTAAATTGATATTCTTTTGCTAAATACCTATACAGAACGCCAAAACACCATGTCAAAAGATCAATTCTGCCCGAAATGCCAAAGTCAAGACTACGTCAAAAGTGGCATTATCAAAGGCCGTCAGCGCTTTAAATGCAAGAACTGTAACTACTATTTCACCGTACAGAAGCTAGGGAAGCGCATTGACGATTATTACGTGACCAAAGCCCTACAGCTCTACGTTGAGGGGGTGAGTTATCGAGAAATCGAGCGCGTGCTCGGAATTTCGCACGTCAGTGTCATGAATTGGGTCAAAACCTACGGGATAAAAAGGCCACAACACAACGACAATTACCACCCGAGCTACAAGATTCTCACCTTCGAGGAGCTTGCAAAATTTACTTCAGAAAAAGAAAACATTAAGGGCTCAGGTATGATTATCACTGAGATTGGTGATAAATTCATGCTAATCAAGTGGGAACGATTCCGCAATTAACACCGCCTTTTATAAAAGGGTAGCTATACCTCTTAACTAGAATGTATAGCCGATTTTCATAAAAAAAGGGTTTTTGGAACTTTTGAATTGGGAGACCGTGACAAGTTACCCAAATCGTTTAATCCAAAAACCCAGTTTTATGAGAACAAAACTAATCGCTGTTCTAATGCTAACGTTCGCCACCTCGGCTTTGTTTGCACAAAAGAACGCAACTCCGTACGGATCTGGACTCAAGGTGAGTCTCAATGAAGACGGCAGTAAGTACTACAGGTTCATTTCCTGGCATCAGGCCTGGTTACAAACCGACCTCAGCAATGCAGGAAATGTCACTCCTTCATTACGTCGTTCGAGAATGCTCATGTTCGCGCAACTCAACGACAGATTCCTCATCCTTACGCACTTCGGTCTGAACAGCTTGAACGCTGCAAAAATGGACCCAACCGGTCAAAGTGCCGCAGCTCAGCTTTTCATGCACGATGCATGGGCAGAGTGGAAAGTGAACAAGCACCTGTACATCGGTTCAGGTTTGCACTACTGGAACGGGATCAGCCGCCTGAACAACCAAAGTACCTTGAACATGCTTGCGCTGGACAACTCGCGCCACGCTTGGGCAACGATCGGTACCTCGGATCAGTTCGCTCGTCACATGGGGGTCTATGCAAAAGGTAAGCTCGGAAAACTAGACTACCGCCTTGCTTGGAACCAGCCGCTTTTAAACAGTGTCGATGCAAACGTAGGCCTTGCAGCTACCACCACTACAGCGAGCTACACTGGTCGTCGCGACCTCGGTGCTTCTGCCGCTAACGTGTATGCAGGGTATGTGAACTACCAGTTTTGGGATCAGGAAAGCAACAAGCTTCCGTATTTCGTAGGAACGTACTTCGGTGCGAAAGATGTATTTAACATCGGTGGTGGATTCTTCTCTCACGCAAATGGTGCAGTACTTCTAGATGCAAACGGAGATGCGGTAGGACAGAACGTCAATATCGTAGCAGTAGATGCATTCATGGAAAAAGGACTTGGTGAAAATGGCGCTGCAGTAACGGCGTACGCACAATACCAGATCAACGACTACGGCGACAACTACCAGCTTGGTGGAGGTTCAGAAGACGTATTCTCTGGGAGCGTATTCTACGCACAAGCCGGCTATGTGCTTCCTGACTTTAACGACAATGTTCGCGTGCAGCCTTACGGAAGCTTCACTGCGAAAGACATCGACGCGGCAGGAACGGCAAACACGGTTGGACTTGGTGCCAATTTCTTGATGAATGGCCACAACAGTAAACTCTCTTTAGAATTTAAAAGTACAGGAAGAACGGACGGAACGCGCGGCAACATGCTGACGGCTCAAGCCATGATCTTCCTCTAAAAACAGTCCATTATGAGCAATAAAAACATGAAAGAGTATTGGAAGAAAAACATCCGCAAGGTGTTGACCTTACTCGCAATCTGGTTCACGGTTTCCTACGGTTTTGG
>CATITW010000264.1 GCA_949547975.1 Cryomorphaceae bacterium
CATTGCACAGCCTGCGGATATTGCAGTTTCTGTTGACGCTGCGTCATGTGAGTCTGCTGCACCAGGGGTAGTTACTCCGGTAGCAACTGATAACTGTGACCCAACCATTACTGTATCAGGTGTACGTTCTGATGCATTGGCTATAACTGCTCCATATCCGACGGGTACGACTACGATTACTTGGTCATCAACGGATGTGTCAGGAAATACGAGTGCTCTTACACAGGACATTGTTGTTACAGATACCATAGCTCCATACATCACCCAGCAACTAGGTAATACGTTCTATTTGGATGAAAACTCTTGTGTATATTACCTAGAGGCATGGAGAGATTCATTGGCATTTGCTGACAACTGTGGTTCAGCCGTTACGCTGACTTCTGCTCGTCCAGCCAACCTCTTCTTGAATAAAGGAGCGCATACCATCACGTATACGCTGACGGATGATAAGGGTAACGATCGAATCTACAATCACATGGTTAATATTGTAGATACTATTTCACCTGAGCTGATTAACATGCCTGCTGCTATTACAGCATATGCAACAGCGAGTGATTGTGGGACTTCTGTTCAATGGACTCCTCCTACACCTTCTGATAACTGTGTTGGTTTTGTATTAACAGGAACGGCTAAAAGTGGTGACTATTTTAACTTAGGTACCACAACAGTAGTGTATACGTTGGTTGATGCGGTTGGGTTAACTGTTATGGATTCATTTGACATTACGGTTATCGATACGATATCACCAGTTCTTGCGACGAAGAACGCTACAGTAGTGTTAGATGCGTCAGGATCAGCGAGCATTGTATTGAGTGATGTATTGCTATCGGCGGTGACTGATAACTGTAGCTTATCGAGCACAAGTTTAGATGTGAGCAGCTTCGGATGTTCGGACTTGGGCGCGAATACGGTAACGATCACGTCAACGGATGTGAACGGCAACGTAAGCACAGCGACATCGATTGTAACAGTAGTAGATAATGCGGTACCTGTGGTATCGACACAGAACGCTACGGTATACTTGGATGCATCAGGATCAGCGAGCTTAGCGGTATCTGATGTACACGCTAGTTCGTCAGACAACTGTGGTGTGAGTGCGACGACGGTAGATGTTACTAGCTTCGGATGTTCAGACTTGGGCGCGAACACGGTAACGGTTAGCTCAACGGATGCTTCTGGTAATACAGGAACAGCAACAGCGACGGTAACGGTATTGGATACGATCACGCCGAGCTTGGTCGTACCGAGCAATGCGTTGGTAGCTTATGCGACGAGCAGCTGTTCAGCGGTAGTGAACTATGCGGGTGTAAGTAGCACAGACAACTGTGGTACACCGGTAGTGAGTTACGATGTAGCGAGTGGATCTACGTTCAACGTGGGTACGACGACGGTAACGGCGACGTCTACGGACGGAAGCGGAAATACAGTAAGCGCGACGTTCGATGTAACGGTATTGGATACAGTTTCTCCATACTTCGTAAATGTTCCAACATCAGCGGTAATTACTGCAGACTCTGTGAACTGTGGTGCGACAGTGACTTGGGCATCTCCTTCAGCGGTTGACAACTGTTCTGCAACAGTGACTGCGGATACGGCTAGCGGAAGCTTCTTTGCGGTAGGTACGCACACGGTTACCTTCACAGCATTGGATGCTTCTGGAAATTCAGGAACTGCAACATTGACCTTCACAGTGAGTGATGTCATCGACCCAATTCTTTCAAATATTCCTGCGGACATTACAGTGTACGCAAGCGCTAACCAGTGTTCTGAAACAGTGAATTGGACACCAATCACCGGTACTGATAATTGTTCAGCAGTAACAGTCACAACTTCTGAAACGAACGGAGGAACTTTCGCTCTCGGAACAACGACCGTATCTGTTGAGGCAGAAGACGCAGCAGGCAACACAGCGAATGGTAGCTTCAAGGTCCATGTATTAGATACGGTATCGCCAACATGGGTATACGTTCCTATGGATACGACAATAGGTTCGTGTAACTCTGCAGTTGTTTACGCATTGCCGGCAGCTTCTGACAACTGTCTCGGTGTAACAGTCGCACAAACAGCAGGTTTGCCTTCTGGTGCTCCTTACCCGATCGGAACTACAACGAATACTTTCGTAGCAACTGACGCAAGTGGAAATACTTCAACAGTAAGCTTTGATGTTGTTATCGTAGGGTCTAATGTGAGCTACACGCAGACAGTGTTCGAAGTTTGTAAGAACGACCCACCTGTAGATATCTCTGATGCAAATTACAGCTTCAGCTTTAGCGGTCAGGGGGTCACAGATTCATTGTTCGATCCTCGCGAACTGTCTTCAGGAATGTACATAGTTTCATATGACTATGTGGATAGTTTAGGCTGTACTTCTCAAGGGACGTTCTCGATAGTGGTTAATGGTTTACCTATTCAACCTCAAATCGCACGATTGAGCTCGACGGTACTTGCATTGAACAACACCTATAGTTCTTACCAGTGGCGCAAGAATGGCGTGAATATTCCAGGTGAAACCCAGCCAACGTACACGGTGAAGAGTGCAGGTTACTATGACTGTGTTGTCGGAAACGGAATATGTACTGTAGCTTCTGATAAATACGCCTTCGGTAACGTAGGTATTGATGAAGTAGAAGAGGGAACTTACCTCGTGTACCCGAACCCATCTCACGGTAGATTCAAGCTTGTTCACGGCTTCGGAAATGAAGAGTCTATGGTTCAAGTGGTGAACTTGTTGGGTCAAACGATCTACCAGACGACGACAACGAACTCAGTGATTGAAATTGATCTGAGCGATAAAGCACAAGGATCTTACATACTCATCTTGCGCAACGCACAGAATGAGGTTCATCAACCAATTAAAATCCAGCGATAATGAAAAAAATTAACGTAATCGCAGCAGTGTTGCTGAGCGCTCTTTCTTTGAGCGCTCAGGACAATACGCTCATCAATCCGTCACCATCAAGAGTATTCGGATTGAGCCTTGAATCAGGTCATTATTATGACATTGCGTTCACATCCTTTGACGACCTCTTAAACGGCGCTAGCGGCGAAGATATGCGAGGACTTAACGGACCTGGAACTAAGTTTGATGTTGGTTTCGGTTTTAGGGCGTCCTATTATTACACGCCACTTACGTCTTTCGACTTCTCGTATGACAGAGCTGAAGTGACGGGTGCAAATCAGGTTGAGACACATGTTTCTAAGAATGAAGCTTTCACTCTTGGTGCTAATTTTAACTTTAAGCGTTCCGAACACAAAGAGCAATACAAAGTCGTTCCTTTTGCTCGCTTGGCTGCAGGGGTTCTAAATTTCGAATCGCAACGCTTGTTTGTAAGTGATGGTATTGAGTTTTCGAGTCGTATCGGAGCTACAACGCATACCGAGACAGGATTTGGATTTCAAATTCACTTCACTGATGAACTATCAGTTAAAGCGCAAAGTGTTCTTAGAATCGTTTACAGTGACGCGTGGGACGGCTATGATTACTCATCGGGTCGTGATCACATGTTGAAGACCACTGTTGGGTTAGAATACGCCTTTGGCAAAGGAGCTCATAAAAACACAGAAGCAGCTTTCCGTGACTCTAGGGTAACGGCACTTGCTGCAACCGTTGATGCTTTAAAGTCTAATGAAGCGGCCGTTTTGAAAATGTTGTCTGATAATACTGCAGCACATGCAAAGCTCCAAGACGATCTAGCGGCAATGCAGAAAAGTGTTGATGAGCTTGCTGAAAGCCAAGCGTCGTTTGAAGAGCAGCTCAAGAATGGAGTAACATCTGCCTATGTAGGTTACAATATCTATTATGATTTCAATGAAACTCAGCCTAAGCAATCATTCGTTGCAGAACTTCAAGAAAGAGTGTTTGCTCTGGCAGGAAAGGACGTTGTATTTGTCATAAAGGCATACTCTGATCCTAAAGGAACAAAGCTTCAAAACACGCTCGTTCGCAATAGAAGAACAGCAAACATTAAGAAGCTTCTCCGCTCATGGGGTATTTCTGAAGAAGCAATAGAAACTCAGAAATGGGACGGCACACATAGCGGTAACGATCGCTTAGATCGTCGTGTTGAAGTTACACCTAGAGTGAAATAAAAGTCAAAACAGGTGGTGGAGTAGTACCTTAAAACTACTCTTTTGGTTTTGTAGAAAGCCCTTCAGTGAAAGCTGGGGGGCTTTCTTTTTTATCCGCTAGTCCACTAATCCACCACCACAAATTTCTCGGAATATACCCGGCTTGGGGTTTGTAGGGTGAGCACATAGAGACCGCTTGGAAGGGAGAGGTCGATGGTGCGGTTGTATTGCCCGATGAATTGGTGTAGGGTGGAGGTGAAGAGGGTTTGTCCGGAGGTGGATTGGATGCTGATGGAAAGATCTTCGACGGTGGTTTGAAGGAATTGGACCTGGATCGAAGAAGTGGTAGGATTTGGGAAGAGGCGCAGGCGGTAATCCTCCTTTTCAAGGGAAAAGACCGGTGCGCTGATCTCGCAAGAATCGTAGTAGACGGTGAGGTCGTAGTGGCCTCCAGTAGGGTTGTAAATGACGCTGTCTGTGGAAACGATGTGTCCGCCTGTGGTCCATTCGTAACGTGCGCCTGGTAGTGGGGGTTGAGTGGTTCCGCGCAGGAGGTGGTCGCTTGCAGAAATAGATGCGCTGATCACGTTGTGGCAGGAGTCGAAATGGGCGATCAGAGTCGTGTTTGTGTTCACGGCGACTTCGATGGAATCTGCCTTACGGTTGTTGTACGCTGGGCGTGGCGAGGACCAGTGGGAGAAGATGAACCCTTTACGAGGTCGCGCTTTGGTGGTCACTGGGCATCCACCGTGGTAGATCCCATTCCAAGGCAATTCTGGCTGTAAACTATTCACCTGGATCTGTCCTGCTTGGGCTGGGGCGCTCTCTAGGTTGATCTGGTGCTGGCCCTGCAGTCCGAGGCTTTGGTTCAAATGCTGACGTGCTGTAGCGATGCGCGAGCTGTTGTATTGTTTGAGGTCATTTACGTGGTATTCCCAAGCGGAAACGGAGTATGGGCCCATCTGCGAATTCCATTCAGCGATGTGGTCTGGGATGGCCGCTTCGATGGAGGTTGCTAGTTCGTTCACCGTGGGGTTGAAAGAGGAGGGTTGGAAGGTGGTATTGATCAGGTCGTCGTAGCGGTTGGTGAATCGACATTTAAATTCGGCGTTGTTAAGCGCTTGGTCGAACAAGTCCGAATGGGGGTTGGGAGCGCTTGGGTTGCGGGCAAGCTCGATGTAATTTTGGTAGATATTTTGTCCGAAATGGCCTAATCCGGCGTCGGTGTCATAGAGTACATAGCGCCAGCGACCGCCTGTGGTGTCTGGCCGCCAGAGTTTGGTGTTGTTCAGACCCCAAGCGATGCCGAGCCAGTCTTGGTTTTGGATGTAGGTCTGGAAGATGAAATAGTCGATGTAGTTGTCGATGTCGAATCGGGAACTAAAGAGGTCGATGAAATTTGGGTCGTTAGTGGGCGTATTTTGAAGCAAGGAATAGGTCGCTGCAAAGTGATCTTCTGAGCCGGCGAGTGCCCCGTTCCAGTTCATTAGGTCGACCTTTTTGCTCGAGATGCCGTGGTTGCTTTCTACATAGTGCTCGTCTATCTTTTCCCGCAAGCCATAGAGTCCCCAGTAGGCGCCATTCAGGTAGACGATGCACGCTTGATAGCCCATGCGGTCGATGGATGTATTCTTCGCGAGTCTGCTGATCACGGCGTCTTGGATGCGGTCGGAAGCGCCGTGCTGTCCGCCGTTGCGTAGGTTGAAGTTGTTGTAGGCGGTGAGCTCTGGTTTGCCCGGTATTAAGGCATATTCGATGTCGCCGGTGTAAATGGATTTGGCGTCAATTCTAAAAGATTTTTGCGGTTCTGCTCGAGACCATCCACCGTGAATTTCA
>CATITW010000265.1 GCA_949547975.1 Cryomorphaceae bacterium
GGAGTCACTGCTTTGGTCTTTAAGATGGATGCTGTCCGATTGACGTACCGAAAAGACTGGATCTTTCTTTTAGTCGCAAACGCCTTACTCGGTATGTGCTTGTATCTCGGTGGGGTGAATAGGATAGCCGGTGCTGTATTTGTAGCACTATTGATAGGGTACAATATTCAAAAAATCGCAGGTGCTCGTAGAGACCGAAACCTTCAAGTAGGGGAGGAGTTCGATGTTCCTGCGATGCCCATATGGAAAGGGTTAATTCTGTTAGCACTTGGCGCGATAGGCTTAAAATTTGGTGCCCAATTCTTTGTTGGCGGCATTTCCTCCTTAGCACTCACTCTTGGCTTGAGCGAGCGCTTCGTTTCCGTAACGCTCGTAGCCTTTGGCACCAGTGTTCCAGAACTTGCGGCTAGTTTAATGGCCGCGCGAAAAGGCGAGAGCGACATCGCCATCGGCAATATCATAGGTTCCAATATTTTCAATATTCTCAGCGTCCTTGGAATAACCGCTTTGATTGCGCCGATCACCGTTCAGAATCAGGCCCTGGTGCATTTCGACTTTCCGGCAAGCGTACTACTCACGTTAATCATCATTCCACTGATGGGGGTATTTAAAGCGGATCGTTTGGACCGTCTAGAAGGTGCATTACTCCTAGGGTTGTATGTTTCCTTCATCGCATGCCTCTTTGTGTAGGGGTTGTTGTTAGAAATAGTTAACAATTTCTTTTTGTACCCCTAAAATAATAGGGGTATCTTTGCCTCAAATTAATAAAACAACCACATGCCAACGGTAAGATTTCTAGCATTAGAGGAGACCATGGGCCGCAAGCCCAAGAATTTCGAAGCTCCACAAACACGTGTTTCTGAATACTTCGGTTCTCAAGTGTTTAACAGAAAAGCCATGCGCGAGTACATGACCTCTGCTGCGTATAAAGCGGTCATTGACGCTATGGACAACGGGACTAAGATTTCGCGTGACATCGCAGATCAGGTTGCTTCAGGTATGAAAGCATGGGCCCTAAATCTCGGTGCAACGCACTACACACACTGGTTCCAGCCATTAACGGGTACTACTGCTGAAAAGCACGATTCGTTCTTTGAGCCTACAGGAAATGGTGAGGCAATGGAGAAATTCTCTGGCGGTATGCTGGTTCAACAAGAGCCTGATGCATCATCTTTCCCGAACGGTGGTATTCGTAATACATTCGAAGCTCGCGGTTATACAGCATGGGATCCAACATCACCTGCGTTTGTGTTTGGTACCACACTCTGTATTCCGACGGTATTCGTCTCGTACACAGGAGAAGCATTAGATTACAAAACACCATTACTTCGCGCTTTGCAAGCTGTCGATACAGCAGCAACGGCCGTTTGTAAATACTTTGATAAGAACGTAACCAAGGTCAATGCGACCTTAGGTTGGGAGCAAGAATATTTTTTGGTAGACGAGGCATATTTTGCCGCGCGTCCTGACCTTACTCTTGCTGGCCGTGCACTCGTAGGACACGCTCCTGCGAAAGGACAGCAGTTGGACGATCATTACTTTGGTTCTATCCCAGAGCGCGCTATCGAATTCATGAAAGAATTGGAGTACGAAAGCCGCATTCTTGGGATTCCAGTAAAAACACGTCACAACGAAGTTGCTCCAGCGCAATACGAGTTTGCTCCAGTTTTTGAAGAAGCAAACGTTGCAGTAGATCACAATTCACTCTTTGTGGATCTTATCGAGAAAGTAGCACGTCGTCACAACTTCCGTGCACTTATCCACGAAAAGCCATTCGCAAACATCAACGGATCCGGTAAGCACAACAACTGGTCACTTGCGACAAACACAGGTGTGAATCTTCTTGCACCTGGCTCGACGCCGATGAGCAATCTTATGTTCTTGACATTCTTTGTCAACAGTATCAAAGCCGTTCACCGTCATGCAGATTTGATTCGTGCTTCGATCGGTTCTGCAGGTAACGAACATAGACTTGGCGCAAATGAGGCTCCACCAGCTATCATTTCTGTCTTCATCGGTGACCAATTGTCTCGAGTACTCGATCAGCTTGAAAGCATTGAGGGTGGTAAAATGACACCGGATCAAAAAACAGATCTTAAACTGAACGTAGTCGGTAAAATTCCAGACGTGTTGTTAGACAACACAGACCGTAACCGTACTTCTCCGTTCGCTTTCACTGGAAACAAATTTGAGTTGCGTGCTGCAGGTTCAGCGAGTAACTGTGCGCAACCTATGACTGTATTAAACACAGCAATGGCGCAGCAGTTGATCGAATTCAAAGCAGACGTTGATGCGCTGATTGAAAAAGACGGCTTGAAAAAAGACGAAGCGATCTTTAGCGTCCTAAAGCGTTACATCAAAGAAAGTAAAGCGATTCGCTTCGAAGGCGATGGATATGGAGATGCTTGGAAAGAGGAAGCTGCGAAACGCGGTTTGACTAACGAGCCATCAACACCTCGCGCTCTTGACGCGTATGTAAGCGAGAAAAGTTTGAGCATGTTTGCGGAACTTGGTGTTCTTTCACATCGCGAAGCAGAAGCACGTCACGAAATCTTACTCGAGTCGTATTTCATGAAGATTCAGATTGAATCTCGTGTGTTGAGTGATTTGGCTGGAAATCATATTGTTCCTACAGCGATCAAATACCAAAACGTACTGATCGACAACGTACAACGATTGAAAGGCATCATGGACGACGAAACGTTCAATAGTGTTGCGAAAGAGCAGTTAGAAATGATCAAAGATATTTCTGCACGCATCTCTAAAATTCTTTCTTCAAAAGAGGAAATGACACAGGCTAGAAAGTCTGCAAATGCACTAGAAGACGTACGTGAAAAAGCAATCGCATACTATGATAATGTAAAGCCTTACTTTGATGTCATTCGTTACGAAAGCGATAAGCTAGAGTTGATGATTGACGACGAGCAATGGCCGTTGCCGAAATTCCGTGAAATGCTCTTTACGAGATAATTTTTTAGCTCCAAAAGACCCTAGAATAGAAACCCTGCTTCGGCGGGGTTTCTTTTTTTATTTTGGCTATATTGGGGACGCTTAAACACTAGAGATTACTATTCTCATGCAGAAACGATTTTACCAATTATTGGCCTTAGCCTTTTTGTTCATGCCAGTGGCAGGATTTGCACAAGATGCAGATGTGGAAGATGTTGTAGTTGAACGACATAAGACAACCAAAAGAGCAGACGAATACTTTGAGGCAAAGGAATATACTGTGGCATTAGAGGCTTATTCCAAGGCCTACTCAAAAGAAAAATCACGCGATCAAAAGCAGCGCATCTCCTACAACATGGCAGAATGCTACCGTTTTACAGGTCAGTGTAAGCGTGCGGGTAGCTATTATTTGCGCGCTCAAAAATTGGGCTATGGTGCTTTAGCTGCACTAGGTTATGCTGAAATGTTGCAATGCCAAGGTGAATATGAAGATGCCATTGTTGCCTTCACGGAATATCAAAAATTGGTACCGTCAGATCCTCGCGCTGAAGTTGGAATCAACAGCTGTAAGCAAGCTGCTGAATGGGAACAAAAAGGTTCGTTGTTTTCATTGGACAACGCCAAAGATTTAAACTCGAAAAAATCAGATTACGCGATCGCTTTTGCAGGGAAACGCGGAAAGGAAGATTTGACGTTAATGATTTCTTCCATGCGTGATGACGCTACTGGCCGCAAAGAAGACGGTTGGATGGGACAACGTTTCTCGGACATCTTCATTATTGAAGGGCAAAAGAAAAAGAGCAGAAAGAAAAAAAGAGGTAAAGAGGCCAACGCGAATGATGAAATCGTTTGGGGTGACTTAGAGCCGATGAGTGATGTAATCAACACTAAAGATCACGAAGGTGTACTTACTTTCGATTCTCGAGGTAAGACCATGTATTTCACCAAATGTGTGAAAGTGAAGAATGTACAGATGGGTTGTGCGATTTATACGACGAAGAAAATTGGCCAAGATTGGGCCAACCCTGAGCCAGTTGTGATTGCATTAGACTCTGGAGCGTCAGTGGGGCATCCAGCGTTAAGTCCTGATGATAAAATCCTCTACTTCGCAGGTGAACTTAATGAAGGTAAGGGCGGTAAAGACATTTACATGACTACCTACAACCGTAGAGCCCGCGAGTGGAACGCTCCGCAATCGCTGAACATAAATACACGCGGCGATGAGCTGTATCCATTTATTCACGGCGACGGCTATTTGTACTTTTCGTCTAATGGACGTGCCGGTATGGGTGGTTTCGACTGTTTCCGCGTAAAGTTGGACGACAAGGGGATGCCGATCGGTGATGTAGAAAACATGTTAAGCCCGATCAACTCCGAGGCGGATGATATCGCTCTGCGCTGGGTGCCTGGAGACAATACTCAAAAGGGATTTGTAGTGTCAAACCGCAAGGGAACGCGCGGTGAGCACGACATATGGTACGTCACAGAATGGACCAAGCAGTTTGAAGTTCAGGGGACCGTAGTTAGTTCTAAAAACGGACGCCCCGTGAAGGAAGTTACCATTGAGGTAAGTGATAAGTCGGGCAACAGTTTTACAGTTACCACCGATGCTTCAGGAAACTTCAGCATTCCAAAGGGTAAATTGGAGGAAGACAAGGCCTACAAACTGAACATGAGTCGTAAAAAGTTCTTGAATGCCGTAGGTGACATCAATACAGAAGGCCTTTCATTGAACGATTACTCTCGTGTAAAGGAAGAACGTCAATACGTGAAGTCATTTTCTTTGACTTTGAAAATGGATCCTATCGAAGTTCCTATCGTGTTACCGAATGTGTTCTTCGATCTTGCTAAATCTGAGTTACGTGAAGAAAGTAAAGTGGCACTAGATACTGTGTACAGTATTCTTGTTCGCAATCCGACCATCACTATTGGCCTTCGTTCACATACGGATTACCGCGATACGGATGCTAAGAACGATAAACTCTCTTTAGCACGTGCTCAAAGCTGTGTGGATTACTTGATTGAAAAAGGAATCGCTACGGATCGTTTGACGGCTGTGGGTATGGGTGAGCAAGAGCCATTTACCATCCCTGCTGGATACACAGGATATGGTGCGGATAAATTTAAATCTGGAGATAAACTCACAGAGTCGTTTATCAAGAGACTTGCTTCCGCTGATCAAGAGGTTGCCAACCAGATCAACCGTCGTACGGATTTCAAGGTACTTTCAGATGATTACGTTCCTTCCGCACCTATCGCAGTAGACGGTGAACAGGCGGGTAAGGCACCTGCCAAGAAAGATGAGAGACCTATCGGTCAAACCATGACCTTGACAGCTAAAGACCGTTCATTGGGTAAAATCGCCATGCAAAATGGCATGAACGTGGTTGAGTTGAAGAAACTTAACGCCGGTTTACGCGGTGCACGTCCGATGCCAGGAATGGTGATCAAGATTACCAAGAACGGAGATTATTCTCAGTTCGACCAGGAGCACTACCAGGTTCAACGTGGCGATGTTCTTAGAACTATTGCGAAGAAGACCGGTACGGACCTAAAGTCTTTGAGAAGCATGAATGGATTTAAAAACGACAAGGATTTGATTGTCGGTTCGTGGATCCAGATTAAGTAGATAAAAGAAAACAAAAAGAGAAGCGCGCACGGGTATCCCGTGCTCGCTTTCTCGTTATTTTTGCATTATGAGTAAGAATTCCGACCGCTACATGGGGCGCGGTGTGAGCGCCCAGAAAGAAGATGTACACAACGCAATCAAGAATATCGATAAGGGCCTTTTTCCAAAAGCCTTCTGTAAAATTGTTCCAGATTACCTGACCGGTGATGATGACTATTGTTTAGTAATGCATGCAGATGGGGCAGGTACAAAGAGCTCCTTGGCCTACATGTATTGGAAAGAGACTGGAGATCTCGGAGTGTGGAAAGGAATCGCTCAAGATGCCTTAATCATGAATGTCGACGATCTGCTTTGTGTGGGTGCTACAGAAAACATCATGTTGAGCTCTACCATCGGGCGAAATAAAGGTTTGATTAATGCAGATGTTCTTAGTGCCATCATAGGAGGTACCGAGGAGCTATTAGAAGAGTACAAGAAGCACGGTATTGAAATTATTAGCACAGGCGGTGAAACTGCTGATGTAGGCGACTTAGTGCGTACCATCATCGTAGACAGTACAGTTGTGGCGCGCATGAAGCGCAGCGACGTCATCGATAATGCGAATATTAAAGCCGGTAATGTTATCGTGGGCTTAGCGAGTTATGGTCAGTCTAGTTATGAAACCGAGTACAATGGTGGAATGGGGTCTAATGGATTGACAAGCGCAAGACATGACGTGTTTTCGAAAGAGCTCGCCTCAAAGTATCCGGAGAGTTTCGATCCAGCAGTGCCTGAGTCGCTCGTTTATACCGGTTCAAAAGCATTAACGGATGCGACAGACACAGAGTTAGACGCGGGGAAACTCGTCTTGAGTCCTACACGTACGTATGCTCCAATCATTAAAAAGATCTTAGATAAGCATCGCGGTTCCATTGATGGAATGGTGCATTGCTCTGGCGGAGCTCAGACTAAAATTCTTCATTTTTTGACCCAAGGTCATGTAGTCAAGGATAACCTGTTCCCAATCCCTCCACTATTTAAAATGATACAAGAGGAGAGCGGAACTGCTTGGGAAGAAATGTACCAAGTATTTAATATGGGGCACCGCATGGAACTTTATGTGGATCCTGAAATCGCTCAGAGCATCATTGACATCAGTGCTGGCTTTGGTGTTGAGGCACAAGTTGTTGGTCGGGTAGAAGAATCTGAAGGGAAATCTTTGACGATACAAAGCGAGTTTGGGACCTATAAGTACGATAAATAATGCTGGATAAACTAAATGTCATATTCCAGCGCTTCAATGAGGTGAATGATTTGATCATTCAACCGGAGGTCATTTCTGATAACAAGCGCTATGTGCTTCTGAACCGAGAGTATAAGAGTTTACAGCCTTTAGTGGAGGCTCGCGAGCGTTATTTGGAATTGTCAAGCCGTATTGAAGAAGCTAAATTGGTTCTTAAGGAAGAGAAAGATCAAGACTTCAAGGACATGGCAAAGATGGAATTGGATGAAATTCTTCCCGTCTTCGAGGAGCTTGAAGAAGACATTAAAGTACTTCTTATTCCAAAGGATCCTGAAGATGATAAAAATGCCTTGGTTGAGATTCGCCAAGGTGCAGGTGGTGATGAAGGTGCCATATTTGCTGGAGATCTATTCCGCATGTACCAGCGCTATTGTGAAGGCAAAGGCTGGAAAGTAGAGGTGATCACTATGAACGAAGGAACCGCTGGTGGATTCAAGGAAGTTTCCTTTGAAGTCTCAGGTGTATCCGTGTATGGAATTTTAAAATATGAAAGTGGTGTACATCGCGTTCAAAGGGTTCCTGCGACAGAAAGTCAAGGCCGCGTGCATACCTCGGCAGCTTCAGTAGTAGTATTGCCTGAAGCAGAGGATGTGGATGTAGATCTAGACATGAAGGATGTTAAGAAAGACACTTACCGATCGCAAGGAGCTGGTGGGCAGCACGTAAATAAGACGGAGTCTGCTGTTCGATTGACCCACTTGCCGACCGGTGTTGTTGTGGAGTGTCAAGACGGACGTTCTCAGCATAAAAATTACGAGCAAGCATTGAAAGTATTGCGTTCTAGGCTTTTTGATATCGAGTTTAAGAAAAAGCAAGAAGAACAAGCAGCGAAACGAAAAACCATGGTAAGTACCGGTGATCGTAGTGCGAAAATCAGAACCTATAATTATCCCCAGGGGCGTGTTACCGACCATAGAATTGGGTTAACAACCTATAACCTGAATGATGTCATAGGTGGTGAGATTCAAAAATTCATAGATGAACTTCATATGGCAGAAAATGCCGAGAAAATGAAGGAAGGAAGTGATATTATCTAAGTCAGAACAATGAATAGAGCAGCATTAATAGAGCAGATTAAGGCCAAACGCAGTGTTTTATGTGTTGGTTTAGATACAGATCTGAATAAAATCCCAACTCACTTGTTGAAGGAGGATGATCCAGTTTTTGAATTCAATAAAGCGATTATTGATGCTACTGCTCCTTACACAGTAGCTTATAAACCAAACATTGCATTTTACGAGAGCATGGGCGTTTCTGGTTGGCAAGCCTTGGAAAAGACGATCAATTATTTGAATTCAGAGTATCCGGAAGTCTTTACCATTGCGGATGCAAAGCGTGGAGATATCGGAAACACCTCGAAAATGTACGCAGAGGCATTCTTCAATAGCTTCGAATTTGATTCAGTAACGGTCGCGCCTTATATGGGGATAGACAGTGTTACACCGTTTTTAGCTTTTGAGAATAAGTGGGTCATACTCTTAGCACTAACCTCTAATGAGGGTGCTTTTGATTTCCAATTAGAAGAAAACGCCGAAGGTGAAGCCTTGTTTGAATCGGTCGTGAAAAAAGCACAGCAATGGGCTACCCCTGAACAGTTGATGTTCGTTTTAGGCGCCACCAAAACGGAATACCTAGAGCGCGTTCGGGCTGCTGCCCCAAAGTCATTCTTTTTGGTTCCAGGTGTGGGGGCACAAGGCGGCTCACTTCATGATGTGCTTACAAAGGCTACAAATGACGATTATGGCGTCTTGGTAAATTCGACACGCGGAATTATTTATCAAAGCTCTGGGGAAGACTTTGCTCAAGCTGCTGCCGTTGCTGCACGTGAGCTTCAAAGTGAAATGGCTTCTATTCTTTTTCGCTAGAGTGTGCGTTAGGTCACACTTTAAACTTTAGTAGCCCTGTACCTTTGAGTCAATAATTAAGACTCATGGAAATAATAGGTTACATAGCATCAATATTTATTGGTATATCATTAGGCCTGATCGGGGGCGGAGGTAGTATTCTAACGGTACCGGTTTTGGTTTACCTTTTCGGTTTAGATGCTGAAATCTCTACGGCGTATTCACTATTTATTGTTGGTTCTACCGCGTTAGTAGGGGGGATTCGTAATGCTTCCTTAGGCAATGTTAACTACAAAACAGCTGTAGTATTTACCATTCCTGCATTTATTGCGGTCTATTTAACTCGCGCTTATGTGGTGCCGGCTATTCCATCGGAGATCGTGAGCATCGGATCGTTTCTTTTGACTAAGGATATAGCCATAATGGTATTTTTTGCCATAGTGATGCTGGCAGCATCTGTGAGCATGATCCGAAATAAGCGTAAAGACGACTCCGACGAAAATCAAGGAGAGCCGCAATTCAACATACCAGCTATTATTGCAGAAGGAGCTGTTGTCGGAGTATTGACCGGGTTAGTCGGTGCAGGAGGAGGTTTTTTGATTATTCCGGCCTTGGTCCTTTTTGCGAAGCTACCAATGAAAAAGGCAGTAGGAACCTCTCTTCTAATCATCGCCGCAAAAAGTTTGATTGGGTTTATTGGAGATGTACAAAGACCAGATTTAATGATAGACTGGACGCTATTACTTACCGTAACAGCAATTGCGATATTCGGTATCTTTATCGGTATATACTTAACGAAGTTTATAGACGGTAAAAGGTTGAAAAAGGGCTTTGGATGGTTCGTGTTAGTTATGGCCGTTTACATCATCCTTCGCCAGATCATTTGAATTTAGAATAATAAAATCACAGAATAAAAAACTCTTAATCATGACAATAGAACAGATTTACACTGGATGTTTAGCACAAGGTGCTTACTATATCGCTTCTAATGGTGAAGCAGTAGTTATCGATCCTCTACGTGAGGTTGGACCATATATCGAACGTGCGGAGAAAGATGGCGTAAAGATCAAATACATTCTTGAAACGCACTTCCATGCCGATTTCGTTTCAGGTCACTTGGACTTAGCGAAAAAGACTGGCGCAGAGATTGTATATGGACCGTTGGCAAACCCGAATTTTGACTGTAAAGTAGCTACCGATGGTGAGGTACTGAAAGTAGGTGATGTTGAGATTCATGTGCTACATACTCCTGGTCATACCATGGAATCTACGACGTATTTGTTGAAAGACGAAAACGGTAAGGATCATGCTATCTTCTCCGGTGATACACTTTTCTTAGGAGACGTTGGTCGTCCAGATTTGGCACAGAAAGCTGCTGACATGACCCAAGAACAATTGGCAGCGACACTCTACAACTCGCTACGAACTAAAATCATGACACTTGCAGACGAGGTTATCGTTTACCCAGGTCACGGTGCAGGTTCATCATGTGGTAAAAACATGTCAAAAGAAACTGTAGGTACAATTGGCGAACAAAAGGAGACCAACTATGCGCTTCGTGGTGACATGACGGAAGCTGAGTTCATCAAGGAAGTTACAGATGGTCTGACAAAACCACCAGCGTATTTCCCGGAGAATGTTCGTATGAATAAAATGGGATACGAAAGCTTGGATGTGGTTATGGAGCGTGGTTTACAAGCGCTAAGTCCTGAAGCTTTCGAGGCAGCAGCGAACGAGACGGAAGCGTTGATCTTGGACACACGTCATCAAAAAGACTTTATCCATGGTTTTATTCCACAGTCTATTTTCATTGGTATTGACGGGAGTTTCGCAATGTGGGTTGGAGCAATGATTCCAGATATCAATCAAAAACTACTTATCGTTACCGAGCCGGGTCGTGAAGAAGAAGTAGTAACGCGTTTATCTCGCGTAGGCTACGATCATGCAATTGGATTCCTTGATGGAGGTTTTGATACTTGGAAGGCAGCAGGTAAAGACATAGATACGCTCGAGCAAGTGACCGCCGATGAGTTGGCTGGAATAGAAGATGCAAAAGTGGTAGATGTACGTAAGATTGGTGAGTACCAAAGCGAACATGTTCCAAGTGCTATTCATGCGTCTTTAGAGTATATTAATGATCATATGACCGAACTCCCAACAGAAGGAAAGTACTACATGCATTGCGCTGGGGGATACCGAAGCGTTATCGCGGCTTCCATTTTAAAGGCTCGTGGATACCATAATATGGTGGATATCGCTGGAGGTTTCAAGGCCATTAAAGAAGCGGGTATTGAAGTGTCAGATTACGTTTGTCCTTCAACGCTATAACATAATATTGATTTTTTATCGTCTGCTTTCTTTCTTGGGAGCAGACGATTTTGCATTTAAATAAAACCTATGGAATTTATTCTTCAACCTTGGCCATGGTATGTAAGCGGAGTGCTTATTGCGATGATCATGTTTATCATGTTGTTTTTTGGAAAAAGTTTTGGCTTTTCGAATAATCTAAGAACGCTGTGTACCATGTGTGGAGCTGATAAGTACGCTCCGTTTTTTCAATTCGACTGGAAGAAACAAAGCTGGAATTTGTTCTTTTTACTGGGAGCAGCGATCGGCGGGTACATTGCTACCCATTATCTAACCTTACCAGATTATGTGGTTGGGATTTCAGAGGAAACCATTGCTGATTTGTCAAAGTTAGGGTTCGATCGCCCGGACGGTTATGTTCCTGAAAGCCAATTCTCATTAGAAGCCTTATCATCCATAAAAAATTGGGTCATTTTAGGTCTTGGCGGATTTATGGTGGGTTTTGGAGCAAGATATGCTGGTGGTTGTACAAGTGGTCATGCGATATCAGGAATCTCTGACTTACAGCCCGCTTCCTTACTCGCAGTTGTTGGCTTTTTTATCGGTGGACTGCTGATGACACACGTATTATTTCCTTTGATTTACTAAGACATGAAGAATATAAAATTTTTAATCGCAGGTACATTGTTCGGCATCATTATGTTCAAGAGTGAAGCCGCATCATGGTACAGAATTCAAGAAATGTTTAGGTTTCAGAGTATCCACATGTTTGGTATCATAGGCCTTGCAGTGGGCATTGGGGTTCCAATGGTAGCGATCATTAAAAAAGTGAAAGCCAAGGATTTCTCAGGTGCACCTATCGTTTTTCAGCCGAAGGCCTGGAGTATTCCACGTTATTTGATTGGAGGAACAATTTTCGGATTGGGTTGGGCGCTTAGTGGTGCTTGTCCGGGCCCTATAGTGGTCAATTTTGGTGCAGGCTTTGTGGGCTACTTGGTGGTTTTAGGCTTTGCACTTTTAGGGACCTTTACATATGGCGTACTTCGCGATAAACTGCCCCACTAAACAGCGTTATTTTACCTAAGCCATGAAAAACAGTGAACATAAAGATCTCTTCGCCCAAAGTATTCGACGCTTAGGCAACACCATAATGACGGTCATTATTGGGGTGATCATTTTGCTAATTGTGATTCAGTTACCTGAAACAGTCGAGCCATATTCGGGAAGAACGGAGTTTCAAAAAACGGGTAAGCCGTGGAATGAAGAGGTGTTTAGCATGGTTGATTTTGAAGGTCCTGCTTTGAATGAACAAGTGGCTTATGGGAGAAAATTAGTGACCAAGACGGCAGATTACATTGGGCCAAACACCACCCTTCCTTTTGCTGGGAATAACTTGAATTGTAGTTCATGCCATCTAGATGGCGGTACAAAGCCTTATGCTGCTCCTTTTGTTGCTGTTCCCGGACAGTTTCCCCAGTACCGTGGCCGCGAGGACAAGGAAGGTACTATTCAAGAAAGGGTAAATGGTTGTATGCAGCGTTCTATGAATGGAAAAGCCCTTCCCGTTGATGGCGAAGAAATGTCTGCGATTATTGCTTATATGGAGTGGTTGAGTATAGATGCTCCTCGTGGAGAAAAGATCGCCGGTAATAAGTTCGTGGAGGTAGCGTATCCAGATCGCGCTGTTGACCTAAAGCATGGTGCGTCTGTCTATGTTGAGCATTGCCAGTTGTGTCACGGTGAAGATGGACAGGGAGTTAGAAATGCTGAAGGCTTTACCTATCAGTATCCTCCGCTATGGGGTGATGATACCTATAATGATGGAGCGGGAATGCATCGTGTCTTAACTGCCGCCCAATTCATTAAAGGTAATATGCCTTTAGGCACTACGGCCGATGAACCGTTATTAACAGATGCAGAGGCATATGACGTTGCAGGCTACATTAACAGTTTTAAGCGTTCAGAAAAGTCGAACAAAAAAGCTGATTTTCCAGATCTAAAAAGGAAGCCTATGTCTACACCATATGGACCATGGGCTGACGATTTTTCGAAAGAGCAGCATAAGTTCGGTCCATTCACTGAAATCGCAGCGTTTTACAAAAGTGAATTTGGCATGACCAAGTCGAAATGATGAAAAACTTGATCATGTTCCTTGCGCTTCCCTTATTGGCGTTTGGACAGCAACAAGATTCCTTACACGTGATGCAAGGAATTCGTTTTACTTCCTTTTCGATGTCAACTCAGAATGGTCTGTTTGGTCCATATCCAGAGCTAAAGGACTACTTTGCGCAGTCAGTTGGTTTGGAGTACCTCCTTGAAATACGCAAAGGGAATTGGCGTTTCAAGGCTGATGTGTATGGGACACAACTACTCGCAGGCAACCCATTTGAGAAAGATTCAGTTACGGGGAAAAGTAGTCGTTATGAGTCCGGTCTACTTGCCGTTGATGCGCAGGATAGAAAGACGCTATGTATACCCAGTATTCTTGAGTTGAACTACCAATCCAAACTTGGGACGATTGGTCTAGGGAATTTTGACTTGCAGGGTTCATTCATGAATGGAGAACACGGACGAATGATTCCCTCTACATTTTCGGGAATGTACCTTAAGAAAAAGGGGAAGGATTGGACCCTTCAGGCTTCTTTAGTTGGCGCTATTTCGGCGCGAAGTACTTCTGGATTTAAATCTGTCGCCGCAAGTTTGGCTCAATACAACCCTGGTTTAGATACCGCGGGCTCTCGTCATGATAAGACCGAGGTAAATGCTCCTTTTGTTGTTTTTATAGATGCACAAAAAGCGGTCACCATTAAAGGGTGGTACGGTCAGTCACGCTTGGAATCGTATACGGTGCCTGGAGTATTTCAGACATGGATGCTTAATCAAAAATTGGCCAAAGGCCCAAGTCTTATTCATGTTCAGTATTTGCGACAATTCAAATTAGGAAATGGCGGTAATTCCGATCCAAGTAAGGCTTATTTCCAGCAGCAGGGCTCATCGTATATAGGATTGAAGTATTCGCATAAAGTAGATAAAGTAGACTATTTTCTTGCTTCGAGCTATATTGACGGTAGAGGTAAACTGTTGTTCCCGAGGGAGTGGGGCAGGGAATACCTAGTTACTTTTCAAGGTCGCGAACGCCAGGAAGGGATGGGTAAATCTTTTGCCATGGTTGCAGGGGCCATGGGAAAATGGATGCAAGGAAAAGTTCGACATTCGGGTGGAGTGAGCACTGGCATTTATATGAGACCTGAGCCTACGAATTACACGTACAACAAATACGCTATGCCTAGTAATCAGCAAACGAACCTATGGTGGAAGCAAAATTGGCGTGGTTCAGCCCATGAGCTCTTATCTATGGCGGTCCTTAAAATTCCCTTGTCCAGTTCGCCTATAACAGCGGGCCAGACGATTAATAAAGTAGATATGCTTCATCTTACATTAGTGTATCGGTATACATTGATGCCGTTTAAAGGTCATTGACATATTCCTTGCTACCTTTAACGCATGAACAATCCGCTCATCAGCTTACGTAAGGTACTTGCCGTTTTAGCGTGCATCATGCTCTTTGGTACCATTGGGTACCGATTCATAGAAGGGTTTGACTGGCTGCCAGCATTTTATATGGTCGTTCAAACGGTGAGTACAGTTGGATTCAACGAAATTCAACCTCTAACCGCTGCTGGGACCTGGTTTACGATCGTGCTAATCATCAGTAGTTTCGGAACGTTTGCTTATGGGGCTGGTCTTCTGGCCCAATTAGCGATTGACGGATCTGTTCAAGAATTTTTACGAACCAAAAGAATCGAGCGCAAGGTGGAGAAATTGAATCAACACGTTATTGTCTGTGGGTTAGGAAGAAACGGTCGCCAAGTTGTAAGTCGTATCAAAGCGTACGGAGCTTCAGTCGTTGTCATCGAAAACGATAAAGCACGCGCCGATAGATTCAAAACAGAATTGGGCGATTGTCACATTATCATTGGAGACGCGACAGACGATGCTACTTTAGAAAAGGCGTCTATTGGTACGGCCAAAAGTCTGATCGCTGCCTTATCCTCAGATACAGATAACTTATTTGTAGTAATCTCTGCCCGTCAGCTGAATCCAACTATGGTCATTGGTGCAAGGGCAAATACAGAAAGTACCGAAAAGAAGCTACTCGCGGCGGGAGCATCTTACACGGTGAGTCCCAATCTTGTTGGTGGGGCACACCTCGCACACAACCTCATGAATCCGGGAGTTATGGATTTCTTAGACCACCTGAGTGTTGGAGGCTCAAGCGCTACCAACATTGAAGAAATTCAGATCGACCAACTCCCTCCACAGTTTAGCGCTTGTAACATTAAGGATTTAAACATTCGACAAACGACGGGTTGTACGGTTATTGGATACATTTGTGAGAAAGGCAACATGACTATTAACCCGGAGCCAGATTTTCGCGTTTCCCCGCATTCAAAATTGTATGTTTTAGGCAACGACAAACAAATCAAGGCTCTTCGAGATTGGTTCAGTGCACAAACCAAATAACCTCTTCCACATATGAAAATCCTATTCACTGGCTCTAACGGTTTACTCGGACAAAAAATAGCAGTAGCCACTGCACAGTATCCACAGCACGAGTTTTTAGCAACCGCACGAGGGGAAAATAGAGTCATCAACCTTGGCACTGCGTCTTATGCATCCATGGACATCACCGACGCCGAACAGACTGCCAAAGTGATCGCGGAATTCCGACCAGAAGTCATCATCCACGGGGCTGCTATGACACATGTCGATCAGTGTGAGGAGCACAAAGAACAAGCCCATCAATTAAATGTTGTAGGGACGCAAAACATTGCAGATGCAGCAACGGCGGTGGGTGCCCATGTCGTTCATATTTCAACAGATTTCATTTTCGACGGCAAAGATGGTCCATATAAAGAGGAGGCTGAAGCAAATCCCCTCAGTTACTACGGCCAGACAAAACTTGAGGCAGAACACATCATCGCTCAGACAGACAGCTGGTCGATCTTGAGAACTGTCCTTGTGATCGGTATGGCAGAAGATTTGAGCCGAAGCAACATCGTACTTTGGGCAAAAGGTGCACTTGAAAAGGGGCAGGCTATTAATGTGGTCGATGACCAATTCCGCACACCAACCCTAGCGGAGGATCTTGCTCAAGGTGCACTCCTTGCAGCTAACCAGCGTGCCAACGGAATATTTAATATTTCAGGGCCAGATTTCATGTCTATTTATGAACTGGTTGAAGCTGTAGCGAAGCACTTTGATTTATCCATGGAAACGGTGACCAAGGTGAGCAGCACTACCCTTAACCAACCCGCCAAGCGCCCGCCTCGAACGGGATTCGATATTTCTAAAGCACGTCAGGAGCTTGGGTTTGAACCACACACATTTTCAGAGGCACTTAAAGTGATCTCCTCGCAAGCAGGATTGTAATCTGATATTTGTCAGACCATTATTATTCCGTTAATTTCGGGGTTCACAGTTAAACGATCCCACAAGGAATGTCGAAAACATCTGAATCTTGGGGCTCCCGCGTAGGGCTCATCTTGGCAATGGCAGGAAATGCCGTTGGACTTGGAAACTTTCTACGCTTTCCAGTACAGGCAGTACAAAACGGAGGCGGTACCTTCATCATCCCTTACCTAGTCAGCTTCTTGCTGATGGGTATTCCACTACTTTGGGTAGAGTGGGCAATGGGGCGTTTTGGCGGTCGTTTTGGCGACCATAGTACCCCATTTATTTTGGATAACATGACCAAGAAGCGCTTTTGGAAGTACTTCGGAGTTTTTGGAATCTTTACTAATATGGGTGTGATGGCCTACTACACGTACATCGAATCCTGGACACTTACCTATACCTTAAAGTCGCTCAAAGGTGACTTCTTGGGTGTTGATCTAGCAACACTAGATACGTTCTTCAACGACTACGTGGATTTAGGCAGCGGGATCAATTTCCCCGTCTGGGCCATCATCGCATTTTTAGTAACCCTGACCATTAACGTTTACATTCTTTCGAGAGGTCTTAGTGCGGGTATTGAAAAAGTAGCAAAAATTGCCATGCCGCTCTTGATCGGATTTGGTGCCTTTTTGGCCATCATGTCTTGGACCACGGGGTCTACCGGACGCTGTGCAGACTGTTCGACATACATCGGCTTGAACTTCCTTTGGGAGCCTGATTTCACAACCCTCGCGAATCCAAAGATCTGGTTGGCTGCTGCGGGACAGATTTTCTTCACGTTATCGGTAGGTATGGGGACCATCCACTGTTACAGCTCATACCTCAAGCAAAAAGACGATATCGCACTAAACGCAATGTCCGCAGGTTGGATGAATGGATTTGTAGAGATTGTCCTGGGATCAGCTGTGGTGATTCCTATTGCAGTAGGCTACCTCGGTTTGGACTGGGTTGTTGAAAATGCGGGTTTCATGATGGCGTTCAAGACCATGCCGTTCCTGTTTGACCAGTGGGGGAGTGTCCTTTCTGTTGTTGCAGGTGTCGCATGGTTCGGATTGCTATTTTTCGCAGGTATCACTTCTTCGCTTGCCATGGGTACACCTTGGATGGGTTTTGTCCAGGACGAGTTTAATTGGTCAAAAAACAAGAGCGCAATCATTCTTGGAATTGCTATTCTTTTGATGGGGCTTCCTACAATCCTATTTTTCGAAAAAGGGGTGTTTGATGAATACGATTATTGGACCGGTACAGTGAGTTTGGTGATTTTCGCTCTAGCTGAGGTCATCCTCTTCGCGTGGGTATTTGGTATGGATAAGGGCTGGCAGGAAATTACGGACGGTGCTGATATGCGCGTTCCTCGTATTTACCGACCAATTATTAAATACATCACCCCATTATTTATTGGAATCATCTTCCTAACCTCACTTTTCAAGCCTTTAAACGGTGAGCTTTCGGATTGGTCTACGGCTATGAATTCGCTATTAGCAGGAGATGGATGGCTCTGGGCAAACGATAGTATCATCAATCAAATCTTCCACATTAATACGGGAGTGATTTGGACCGAAAACGGAGTACTTACAAACATGTTCTATGTCGATATGAGTCGTTACTTTCTGCTCGCTTGTTTCTTTGGCCTAGTAGCTATGGTGAAAATTGCTTCGAACAAACGTAAAAAAGAGAACGCCTAATGACGACTTCAGCACTGATCATGATCATTTTGACCCAGGGTACGGTCTTGGGCGCAACCATCTACTTTTTCAGAAAAGTTTTAAGAACTCCGCCGAACGAAGAATCCGACAGCTATTCTGACAACGATTAGAGGTCTCTAGCAGCGCTTTGCGCGAATACATTTTCAAAAGGGTGAATAACTAATAGTTGTTCACCCTTTTTGTTTTTCACGTTTTCTGGAGCCAATTTAAATGCATACCCCTCCACATACACTGCTATGGCCGCCTCATTATCCCGTCTTCTTTTGCTAATGGCACTTGCTTTTATGAGCGCTGCCATGTTTTTATTTCCCAAACAAGAGAAATTCGAGCAGCAACGTATTTTCATGGATTGGTGGTGGACACAGCAGCATGATACGCTAAATCTATCAAGTTTGGACAGCATCCAAATTCAACACTTGCCCATTTCAACAGGATCGAAAAAGACTTTGGATTTTCGCCGTCGTCGTGATTGGCATTTTAAGGATATGCAAGAGTTCATCGCCGCGCCGGGTTTATCTAAAGACAGCTTATGGTGGAGTAGGGGTACATTGAAATTCAAAGCCCGCCAAACTACTCCGAATTACCATTTTAGAAGTAGATCCTCTGCGAACTCAACCCGCCAATACGCGAATCCCTACTCGGATAGATCGACAGAAATACCAAAGCGAGAACGGCCAAAACCCATCGATTTGGCCACGGCGGACAGTGCCTTATTAGTCTCCACAAAAGGCATCGGAGCTTGGACGGCTAAACAAATACTGAGCTACCGGGAATCGTACGGATACATCGCAAGCCTCGAACATTTAAAAACGTCTACCTACCTAGGTAATATTTGGAGAGATGAATGGGATACACTGTTTATACCTTCTAATGACACGGCACACCTCTCGTTGAATTCGAGTTCATTCCAAGACTTGCAGCATTTCCCTGAGTTCAATTATTCCCAAACCAAACGAATCGCGTTCTACAGAGAGAGTTTTGGTCGAATCACCTGGTCCGAGATCGTATCATGGGAAGAATTTGAAGGAGTAGACACGAATTTTTTGAAACTCTACGTGTCCGAATGAAAATTGGTTGTACATTCGCGCCATAATCGAAAGGAGGTGTTACTATGCTCGTAATTAATGTTAAAGAAGGTGAATCAATCGAACGCGCACTCAAGCGCTACAAAAGAAAACACAGCTCAACGGGTGTAGTCCGCAAGCTTCGTGCTGATCGTTACCATACGAAGCCGACAGAAGCTAAGCGACGCATGAACATGAAAGCTGCTTACATTCAAGATCTGCGCAACAAAGAAGCGGAGTAATCTTGATCGCACAACTATATAAAGCTCAACACTTCCGAAGTGTTGGGCTTTTTTTTTGTCCTACTTGATGGTACCTTGTTCCTAGTGGAGCAACCCAACTATGATTGAAAGTAGCGATACATACATTACCCATTTCATTAGCCATCTTCGTACAGAGCGCCGGTCGAGCGAAAAGACCATCGTTGCCTACGAAATGGAGCTCACCCGATTTGCGGAATTTACGGCTGCCGAATTTGAATCTACTCTTACTCAGGTTCAGCGCGGACACATAAAGCGGTACATCGTTTGGAGAGGAAAGCAAGATCATCTTCCGCGCTCTATAAACAGAGCCTTAAGCGCCATCCGTACTTTTTATAAATGGTGCTTAAGAGAAGAGCTGCTCCGTCTCTCTCCAGCGGATGGCATTAAATCCCTAAAGACACCTAAAAAGGTCGTGATGAGCATACCTGAGAAAGACTTGCAAAGTCTTGTGGACGACGCAATGTTCACCTCAGACTTCTCTGGTATCCGTGACCAATTCATGCTCATCGTCTTATACGGCCTTGGCATCCGTAAAGCCGAACTCATCGATCTTCGTGTGTCCGATTTTGATTGGACCAGATCAGAGGTTAGGGTGGTTGGAAAACGCTCCAAGGAGCGTCGCATACCCGTACCTGAAACATTAAAGGACTATTTTAACAAATATTTGAAATCGAGGAAAGACATGGGCTTCGATTCATCCCCACATCTCTTCCTTACCGACAAAGGGAAAAAGCTCTATCCTCAATTTGTCTATAAGCAGGTTATTTTCTACCTTAATACGACCACAACGGTGGTAGACAAGAACCCACACGCACTGCGCCATTCTTATGCAACTCATCTGCTCAACTCAGGTGTTGATATAAACACTGTGAAAGAGCTGCTAGGACATGAAAGCCTAAGTTCGACGCAGGTCTATACAACCAGTACGTTTGAGGAACTTGTTAAAGTGTATAACCTGACCCATCCTAAAGGGTCTTAAAACCTCTAAGACTATGAACGTAAACATTCAGTCAGTAAACTTCAAGGCAGATGTAAAGCTCATCAGCTTTATTGAAGACAAACTTGACAAAACTACCCAGTTCTATGATAGAACCATTAATACTGATGTTTATTTAAAGGTAGATAACAACCACGATCGCGAAAACAAGATCGTTGAAATGCGAATGACCATCCCAGGGAACGAAATTATAGTCACAAAAGAATGTAAATCCTTTGAAGAAGCAACGGATTTAGCGGTTGAGGTTCTAATACGCCAATTAAAAAAACACAAAGAAAAAAGACGTGAGTCTCAGGTTTAGAGCAACTTAACTTATCATGTACCAAGAGTGGAGGCAAATAGCCTCCACTTTTTTTTATGTAAGTATTGCACGTTTGAATCTCTTTACTACATTTGCAGTCCGTTTGCAAAGCGGATGATCTTTGACATATTGCCGATATAGCTCAGTTGGCCAGAGCACGTGATTTGTAATCTCGGGGTCGTCAGTTCGAATCTGACTATCGGCTCAAGTTTTTTAGCTTGATTTTTTGCGAATAAATCAAGCACACCGGGGGGATACTCAAGCGGCCAACGAGGACGGACTGTAAATCCGTTGGGAAACCTTCGCAGGTTCGAATCCTGCTCCCCCCACTACCGCGGAAGTAGCTCAGTTGGTAGAGCATCAGCCTTCCAAGCTGAGGGTCGCGGGTTCGAATCCCGTCTTCCGCTCCATTAAGGCTAAGGCCGATGTAGCTCAGGGGTAGAGCGTTTCCTTTGTAAGGAAGAGGTCACGGGTTCAATTCCCGTCATTGGCTCTAAAATTTAGAATCTTTACACTGTTTATATATTTAATAATCGCTA
>CATITW010000266.1 GCA_949547975.1 Cryomorphaceae bacterium
AACCAAGACAAGCCGCGTTTTGCTTCAGTGGCGAGCGGAGATTTGCGCCCGGGCGAGGATTCGAAAAAGGCGGGTTGGACCCGTACGATTCCACCGGCAAGGGAACGCGGGTTCAGAAAATTGGCCAGTATGCATGCCTTTAATATGGCCGTTCCTGGAATTCCGATCATTTACTACGGCGACGAGATCGGTATGAACGGCGGGAACGATCCGGACAACCGCAAAATGATGCGCTTCGACGGCTATACCGAACAAGAGCAAGCCCTGTGGACGCGTGTAGCAGCACTGATCGAGCTTCGTACGAGCTCTATGGCGCTGAATTATGGCGCTACCGACCTCTACCAACCGCGCGAAGATGTGCTGGTCGTAGAACGCACCTACCTCGATGACACCGTGCGCTTCTTCTTCAACAACTCGAAAGAGGACCGCTATTTGGGCAAATGGGACATCACCGTTCCTGCCGATGACTTTACCTATCAACACATAACTGAGAACGAATGAAAATGATTCCTGTACTTCTCGCAGCGGCCCTAGGTGTGGCAAGCTGCGCTGCTCCTGAAACTGCGCCAGAAACCACTTCGGAAGCCGCAAGCACCGCTTGGGAAGATGCGAAGCTGCCTGAATGGGCAAAAAGTGCGAACATCTATGAAGTGAATGTGCGCCAGTTCACCCCAGAGGGTACGCTGAAGGCCTTTTCTGAACACCTTCCGCGACTCGCAGAGATGAATGTGGACGTGCTTTGGTTCATGCCGATACAGCCCATCGGAGAGTTGAACCGCAAAGGAGAATTGGGCAGTTATTATTCGATAGCAGACTACACGGCAGTAAATCCTGCGTTTGGAACGCTCGAAGATTTTCAAGCAATCGTGGAAGAGGCACATGAACTAGGCATGCACGTTATCCTAGACTGGGTGGCGAATCACACGGCTTGGGACCATCCGTGGGTCGAGACGAATGATGACTTTTACTCGCGAGACGAAGACGGTACTTACCCCGTAGAAGCTTTGGGCAATGACGGTGGAAAAACCGGCTGGACCGATGTCGCTGATCTGAACTACGACGCGGCGTTACTTACCGACAGTATGACTGCAGAAATGGACTGGTGGGTGCGCAACACGGGCATCGACGGGTTCCGTTGCGATATGGCCGGTATGATACCGTATGCGTTCTGGGAACACGCCATTCCTAACCTTCGCGAACAACACGGACCGCTATTTTTCCTGGCAGAATGGAGCGAGCCGCACCTGTTGAGCACCTTCAATGCGGACTACGGCTGGGAATTTCACCACCTGATGAACGACATTGCAAAAGGGCATAAAACCGTTGCTGATCTCGCTGTGTATGCCGCAAAGAATGACACCGTATACCCGGACGATGCGATGAAACTGTACTTCACTTCGAACCACGATGAGAACAGCTGGCAAGGGAGCGCTATCGAGCGTATGGGCGAGCACGCACGTGCCTACTTTGCACTCAGCTTTATGATGGAACAAAGCATACCGCTGCTCTACACGGGGCAAGAAGCTGGGATTGAGTACCGATTCCCGTTCTTTAGCAAAGACACCGTGGGTGTCGACTGGAATGCGAACAAAGACCATGCAGACTTTTATGCTGCGTTGTATGCCTTGAAGCACGAACACACAGCATTGTGGAACGGCAAATATGGCGCCGCCATGCAGCTTGAGGTAGACACCGCTAGTGGAAGTGCGATGATTTCGCGCGAGGTACCTGGAGAAGACCTTGTTGTGGGTGTATTCAACTTCACGGATCAGGCTTCGGCATTTACAGCGCCGGAGGGACTCGATCTCGTTGCCGAGGTGAAAGGGGCGAAGATCTACGCATCGAAATTGGATTAAAGGCAGTAACTTTAACCGAGTAAAAGAACCACCAGATGTACAAAATCACAGGAAAAAACGCCTTCGAAGTGGCCCCAAGTGAAGGGAAAGCAGAAGGGTTGATCAACGGCGACTTTTATGCGCTCGACATCGAAAAAATAGACGGAAATACGTGGCATATCATCAAGGACAACGCTTCGTACTACGTGCAATGGATCGAACGAAATGAAGAGGCCAAAACCTTTACCCTAAAGGTAAATGGCGCACTCATCACCCTCGAGGCAAAGAACGATTTTGACTTGCTACTCGATAAGATGGGCATGGCAAATCTCGGCGGTTCTAAGGCATCAAAGCTCAAGGCACCCATGCCCGGAAAAGTCCTCGAAGTCATGGTGGAAGTCGGACAAGAGGTCGCAAAAGGAGAAGGTCTACTCATCCTTGAAGCCATGAAAATGGAAAATGTTCTCAAAGCGGAAGACGGCGGGATTGTGAAATCTGTGAACGTTTCTGTAGGCGAGGCTGTTGAAAAGAATAACGTACTTATAGAATTTGAATCATGATGAAATCTACCCTATTTGCTGCCGTTGCAGCTACAGCACTACTCGCTTCATGTGCAAACGGTGAAGCTGAACCGGCAGCAACTGAAACCTCTCACGAGGGACACGAGCACCACAACCACGAAAGCATGGATCCTGCGGATGTAGATGAAGCTACAGGACGTGTGTTCTTCGGCAACCTCGAAAACGGCGATACCGTCGCTAACCCAGTTTACATTGAGTTTGGTGTAGAAGGCATGGAAGTTCGTCCTGCAGGAGAAATCGTAGAAGGAACTGGTCACCACCACCTTCTGATCGGCAATGCGTTTTTAGCGAAAGGCGAAGTCGTTCCCGCTGATGAAGCAAACATCCACTACGGCGGCGGTCAAACCTCTGACACCGTGAATTTACCGATGGGCGAAGTTCGCTTAGGTGTGCAGTTTGCAAATGGCGTTCACGCGAGCTACGGCCGTGACATGAGCGCTTCGATCAAAGTATTTGTAAAGTAGTTTAGGTGGGCACGCGCCTATTGAAATACACGCTTCTCATTAGTTTTTGGGCACTTCCATGGTTTGGAGGTGCCCAAACTGCTTTACACCGTTGGGGAACAGTTCTTCCGAAGCCTTCAAGTGAGTTTCGTTCGGAGTTTGTTTTTGGAAAAAACGGCACCAATTCTGCCCTCATTGCGCAGATGACTTCCTATGCCGCACAAATCAGTTTGAGCAATTATGGATCATTCTCGGTTTCGGTCTTTGATCAAGCGAATGGTGGATTGAACCAGGAGGCGTTTGAAATTGGCTCTAAATCGCACATCGTAGGATTGTCGGGAGACGCAGACCACATTTATGTCGGAATCCGCTACACAGATTCACTTTACGTGGCCAATTCCCTGATCGATATCGCAGACCCATGGACCCCAAGCACCCTGCTGCTCTCTTGGAGCCTTTCTGGAGACAGCATCGCATGGACCCAACCCATCACCTCCCTTCAAGACTTTTGCTATGCGCCGTCCTTCGGGTTTAAAGTGCTCACCTCACACCCGAATAGCGCTGCACTACTCACCTACTCAGATCAGGGTGTGCAGCTTGACTCCATATATATTGAAGGTGCCTTGCCCGGACACCTTGCTTTAGACGACCAGGGGAATTCCTACATCAGCGGCCTCTACTCAAGCTACGATACGGTTAAAGTCGGGAACTTTAGTCATTACAGCGGAGGAACAGGCCTGCACGTGTATGCACTAAAAGTAGGTACGGACCGCAATGGAGCTTGGCTTCAATCTTCCACAGATCTGAACTACGCCTTTCCTCACATCACGGTAGATCAAACGGGCCATGTATGGCTAGCTGGAGAGCTGTTCTCCTCGCAAATCTGGGGCAGCGACACCTTAGCTGGTAGCCAATGGGTCTATGACTTTTTCTTAGTTCGAATGGACACTGCGGGCGTCATCAAGGGCGCTTGGGAAACCCCGAACACCTCGAGCCTTACTGGAGACTACAGAATTGCGCAACGCCAGCCGATCGCACCAACCGATTCAGGAGTCGTCCTTATGTTAACCAACCGCGGAGGTGTCGCTTTTGATGGTCAAATCCCCTTAGGCGGTTCCACAAGTCTTATGGACCGAGGTGTAACCTTTCTCGAATTTCACGACGAGTACAAACGCGGCGAAACCTTCACTGCCGGAGAAAACAGTAACGTTAGCGCTTCTGGTGTAACCACTGCATGGAACGGAGCTGTTGGCTTGTGGGGAGCAGGCTTTTTCTTTTCAGACAGCTTGGATTGCAACGCTGAGGTCTTTCCTATGGACTCGGTCTATAACGACTTTATCGGCACCTTGTTTTTCGATGTGTTTGCCACAACGCCCGAGACGCTGGTACCGAACACTATGATCTACCCGAATCCGACGAGCGATGTTATCTACCGCCGCCCTTCATGGGACAGCGACCAGTATTGCTTTATCTACGATGTCCGAGGAACATTGATCTTCGAAGGACATCCTTCTGAATGGACCGCAAAAAGCGTAGAGAGCGGCGTATACGTCCTCCGCACCCTGGATGGAGCACGTACAAAGTTCCTAGTAAGGCACTAGCTACGGAGTTTAAAAATTATCCCCGTCGATCAGATTACCGAGACCGCCAAGCAGCGAGCCTTCTCCCTTTTTCTTACCACCGCCTTGTGGGGCATGGCGCAATACACGATGCGCAAGTCGGCTGAAGGGTAAGCTTTGCAAGTAGACCGTACCGTGCCCTGAGATCTTCGCTAAGAAGAGTCCTTCCCCACCGAAGAGCATAGAACGCATAGATCCTGCACGTTCGATGTTGTAGTCAAGTGTGCTGTCAAATGCGACCAAACATCCGGTGTCTACGAAGATTTCGCCACCAGTAAGCTCCTTTTTGACGACCGTTCCCCCGGCATGCAAGAAGGCCATTCCGTCCCCTTCGAGGCGCTGTAAGATGAAGCCTTCTCCTCCGAAAAGTCCGGCACCAATTTTTTTCGTCAACGCTATGGAAACTTTCGTACCCTTCGCCGCACACAAAAATGCATCGCGCTGACACAAGAGTGAGCCTCCGAATTTGCTGAGGTCCATCGCCTCGATGCTGCCTGGATACGGCGCAGCAAACGCGACTTGTTTCTTACCGGCGCCTTGGTTGGTGAAATGGGTCAAAAAGAGTTGCTCGCCCGTAAGCAAGCGCGATCCCGCTTGAAGCACCTTCCCGAAAAATCCTTCGTTCGGGTTCGAGCCATCGCCCATCTTCGCCTCAAAAGCAATCCCCGAATCCATCCAATTCATACTACCGGCCTCGGCAATAACCGTCTCTCCGGGGTCTAATTCGATACTCACCACCTGCATGTCATTGCCCTCGATGGTGTAGTCTATTTCATGTGATCTTTGCATAAGTTAGGGCGTTTTGTTGGACAGAAAATTCGGAAATTTTCTCGAAAAAGAGGGTACGGCAACGGCCAAAGTTTTGTGAATACGACCCTATTTGATCGTGTACGCGAGCCCTACACCAAACACCGTGCGACGTTGCCACGCATCCACCTGGTCAATATCTCGCAACAGCTGCAAGTGGGCGTTCACCGAAAATGCTTCCTTGATTTTGTACAAGGCAATTAGATCCAAGCTGACATCCACAGCGCGTGGAGCTGTTGCATAGTTGTAAAAGACATCGGCTTTCGCATTGATACTGAACTCCTCGGTGAGTTGCTGTGCGTAGTTCACGGTGGCTTTTGCCCCAGCCTCCAAACGCCAAGTTGCACCAGTATCTATCCCAAAAGCCGCTTTGTCGCGAAGGTCTTGGTCCAGAACAATCGTGCTTTTACCCGCAAGTGGCGAAAGAAAAACTTGCCAATGTTCCCAAGAATTGTTTCCAAAACCGAGTGAGAATTGGCCATAGATGGGAGCGCCAAATGTAGAGATCGGAGTGCCCGTGGTATCCCCAGCGGCGAATCCAGGAGCGAATTGGGTACGGACATTTACCTGACCGGAAAGATTCCAATCGGTCTTGCGCGGCGAACCCGTAACGGTCGTTGTGAACTCTAATTTATCCGCGTTCTTCGTAAAAACACCCGCCTGACGCGAGAGTCCATAATTTCCTTCGAGCAGGTGTACTGTCGTGAATTGTTCCCCTTTCTTGGTCCAATTTTCACGCAACAAAAACGATACAGTAGCGCTGTTCTCTCCCCCCGCATTCCAGTTGTTCAAATCTGTGAATGCACCAGAGGCGCTGTACAAGGCCGTCCGCACATAAATAGGCGTCGGTACAACTTCAGCATCCACGTCTTCGGTAGATTGTCCGCGCAATAAGGGTGCAGTAAGTAGGGCCGCTGCGAGCGCCCAAAAATTCAATGTTTTCATTTGTTGGTACGAGGTTAGGGGTGGGTAATGAAGGGGATTATTTTGATTTAAAAGCGTTAATCGCATCCTTCGCTGCCTGTGACAAGATAAGTTCGCCACTCACTGCGGCACGCTCTGCCAAAAGTTGGTCCCAATGCTCGGTACCTTCCCAAAACACACGCTTTAATCCTCGCATAGCATCAGAAGAACTGCTTAACAGCTTCGAAACTAAGGCTTCTACCGCAGCATCCATTGCTTGCGTATCATCAAATACGTCATTGTACAAACCGCGCTCGTGTGCCCACTGTGCACTGCGCCATTCTGTAGCGTTGATAGCTAGATCCGTCATTCCAGAAAGGCCCAATTTTCGTTCCACCGCAGGACCTACAACAAAAGGCCCAATACCTACGGCGAGCTCGCTCAGTTTCACCGCAGCATGCTTGGTCGCAAAACAGTAATCTACGCTCGAGGCCAAACCTACGCCGCCGCCTACAGCCTTGCCTTGCACACGGCCAATGATCAGCTTTGGACAGGTACGCATCGCATTAATCACGTTCGCAAATCCGCTAAAGAACACTTTCCCCGTAGGAAGGTCTTCGATCGCGATCAGCTCATCGAAAGATGCCCCAGCGCAAAAAGCACGCTCACCCGCACTCTTCAGTACGATCAGCTTCACAGCAGCATCTTCGCCTAACGCTGTGATGGTCTCCGCGAGCTTTGCCAGTACTTTCCCCGGCAAAGAGTTCGACAACGGGTGAAAAAATTCGACGGTAGCGAGTCCACGTTCGTCTGTAACAACCTGTACCCCACCTTGATTAATAGCTTGATTCATATTCTGTTATAGTATTTGAGTATTGTGTTCAGAAGAGTACTCGATGCGCGTTAACATGCTGTGATACGCCTTATAAAAGTCCTTCCCTTTTGATTTCGCTACAGCGTGGATATTGTTTCTACGCCACTGATCTACAGCTTCTAAAGACTCCCAATAGCTGATAAATATCGTTCTGCCCGCATCGTTTTTGACACTCTCGTAGCCTAAATAGCCGGGAACGTCATCCACTAAGCCCAGGGTTTGTTCGCCCAACTCTTCATATTCTTCATTCTGATTACCAGCAAGATAACTGAAGATGTTCGCATACTTAGCACCGGGAAATCGTTGATGATTCATTACGCTTGATCAATTTTCTTTACCATGGTCAAAATGGTGGCTACAGCGACCACTTCGTCCGTATTGTCATAGACCTCGACATAGAACTTCACGATGCCTTTCGCCACGTCGTCTTCGCTGCGCTTTTCTTGATCGATCTTCTCTTTCACCGTAAAGCGAACGCCGATCGTCGTACCTGGATATACCGGTTTGGTGAAGCGTGCCTCGTCGATACCATAGTTCAGAAGTACTGGGCCTTTCTTCGCGTCTACGAAGAGACCTGCAGCCTTACTCAGGATGAAATATCCATGCGCTACGCGCCCTTCGAAGATGGTGCCTTCGAGCGAAGTAGCGTCCATGTGCGCGTAGAAGTTATCGCCGCTGACGTTGGCAAAATTGGTAATGTCTGTTTCCGTAACGGTATGCTTCGCCGTGTAGACCGTGGCGCCGACCTGCAACTCTTCAAAGTGCTGACGGAACACGTGCGGCTCTGCCTCAGGACGTGCCGCACCTGGCTGATATTGCGAGGTGATTGCGGTAATGTCATCTGGGTGGCCCTGAACAGCAGTACGGTGCAAATAGTGCAATACTCCGCGCTTTCCGCCCATCTCTTCTCCACCTCCAGCACGACCTGGTCCACCGTGCTTCATCAGTGGCATCGGCGAACCGTGACCCGTACTCTCTTTCGCCATTTTCTCGTTGACGATGTGGATTCGACCGTTAAACGCCGCAGCTTCTGTGGTGAAGGCGACGATGTCTGACGTGTTCTTGCTGACGAAAGAGGTCACCAGCGAACCACGGCCTTTCGCCGTAAGTTCCACTGCTTCGTCTATCGTTTTATATGGCATTAATGTGCTTACAGGACCGAAAGGCTCGACTTCGTGAACCGCAGTCTTGTTCATCGGGTCTGTATTCACAAAGAGCTTCGGCGTGTAGAACGCACCTGCAGCCGTTGCGCCCACGGGGTTGACCTCTGGATTGTACACGAGGTCTTGCTCCGCCATGAGCTTGTTCATCTCTGCCTCCACTCGGCCGATCTGTTCGTGGGTAGCGAGTGCTCCCATGCGAACGCCTTCTGCTTGTGGATCGCCGATCACGGTTTTTTGTAGACGTGCGATGAGTGCATCTTGGACGGAAGGGAGTAAATGTTCAGGAACCATGGCACGGCGAATGGCCGTACACTTCTGTCCTGCCTTGACCGTCATCTCGCTAGCAATCTCGCGAACGAACAGTGCAAACTCAGGGTCTTCAGGAGTAACATCTGGCCCTAACACTGCCGCATTCAAACTGTCCGCTTCGAGGTTGAACGGAACCGAGCGCTGGTTAAGATGTGGCAAGCCGCGTAGCATCTGTCCGGTAGCCGCTGAACCTGTAAAGGTTACCACGTCTTGGAAATCGACGTGGTCGATGATGCCGTGGCCTTTTCCACTCACGAGCTGCAAGGCGCCTTCGGGAAGGATCTTGCTGTCGATGATCGCTTTGACCATGACCTCGGTAAGGTATGAGGTGTATTCTGACGGTTTCACCACCGCTGGCATTCCTGCCATGAGGTTGACCGCAATTTTTTCAAGCATTCCCCAGATCGGGAAATTGAACGCATTAATATGTACTGCTACACCGCGACGAGGAACCATAATGTGGTGTCCGATGAACGTCCCTTCTTTAGATAATCGCGCCAATTCTCCATCGACGTAATACGGCAAATCTGGGAACTGACGACGCAACGATGCGTTCGCGAACAAGTTTCCAATCCCACCTTCGATATCGATCCAGCTGTCCATTTTGGTTGCACCGGTCGCCCAGCTGACGTCATAAAATTGGCGTTTGATGCCGTTCAAATGCAACGCCAATGCTTTAAGCATACGTCCGCGCTCCTGAAAAGTCATCTTGCGCAGGGCCGGTCCACCCACAGTGCGCCCATAGTTCAAAATCGCCTCGAAATCTAGCCCTTGCGAGCTGACCTCAGCGTACGCCTCCCCAGTAATGGCGTGGTGTGCGGTATATTCAACCCCAGACCCCTGTTCCCAATTCCCAAGGATATAATTCTTAACTGTGTTCATCTATTTATGCGTTTGATAGGTTCCTTTATGTGTCGGTCGATCCGCCTCCAATTCGCGCAACGGCTCCACCTCTTTCACAGTGTCTATGCACTGCTGGGCCAATTCCATATACAGCTCCGTACCCTCCGTTTTCCAAGCCAGCATCTCATCGCT
>CATITW010000267.1 GCA_949547975.1 Cryomorphaceae bacterium
CAGCAGAACGATTCCTGTCTTGGATCATCCTTTTTTTAGTAGGTATTTTTTCGGGCCTTCCATGCAAAATGCATGGCCTCAAGCAGCGGCTACAGGGTCCGTATCAGATACGTTAACCCCTTTGCTCCAGAATGCTCAACAACAGAACATTGCAGGGATAGCGGAGCGCGGCTCATTCAGGTACTACCAGCAATCTTTTTTCCCACAGCAGCAAGACCATCCCTATTATCATGCCTTGTTCCAATGGGCGGGTGCGCTGCGTAGCGTGCATGTCGAGACGCCCCAATTCCTAGGCAAGGACCACTACACTTCCAACGCCGCATTGCCACAGGCCGTACGTTACGATGAGCGCGCAAATTCAACCACTCTATCGGATGAATTTTGGACCCGCGAAAAAATTGCCTTAGCCCTAGCATTGCTTTCAGCACTATTAGCGCTTATTTTTGCTAAAATTTAATCTGATGAAGCTGCTCTTCAAAAACGCGTACATCGTAGATGCGCAAAGCCCTTACCACCTTCAAACTGTCGATGTTTTAGTGAACGGGGAAACGATAGAAAGTATCGGTGAGATCGCCGAATCAGAGAATATTTCAGTCATCGATCTCAATGGAGATACGCTCACAACTGGTTTTGCGGAACTGCACAGTGACCTTGGAGAACTCGGAAACGACGAGAGTGAGACACTTCAAACCGGTGCCGCTGCTGCGGCTGCTGGCGGATTTACAGCTATAGGTGTGGTCAGTAATGGCAGTCCCTATGTGGATCAAAAAACGGGTGTAGAATTTCTACTAAGTAAAGGTGAGAGTGTTCCTGTACACATCATACCGATTGGTACACTCAGTAAAGAGCGCAAAGGCGAAGAGCTGAGTGAGATGTTTGAAATGAGTAATTACGGTACACAGGTTTTTGCGGACTACAAACAAGGCGTAGGTAACGCGAATCTTTTGAAATTGGCGCTACTCTACACTAAGCCTTTTGGAACGATCATGGTACACCCTGAAGATCATAGTTTGAGCGCAGGCGGAATGATGCATGAAGGTGCCACAAGTACCTACGTCGGTTTAAAGGGCATTCCGGAGATTTCTGAAACGGTTCAGATCCATCGTGACTTGAGTATTTTGGAATACACAGAAGGCAACCTGCACATTGCAAGTGTTTCCACAGTACCCGGTATTCAAGCGATTCGTGAAGCGAAAAGCAAAGGGCTGAATGTCACTTGCAGCGTGAATCTGCACCACCTGCTCTTTACAGATGAAGATTTAACGACTTACAATACGGCCTTAAAAGTGAGCCCTCCTATCCGTACCGATGTGGAGCGTGCCGTGCTTTGGGAAGCGGTCTTAGACGGTACTGTAGATTGTCTGGCAGTAGATCATTTGCCGAAAGATATCGAACAGAAACAATGTGAATTCGATAATGCAGCACTTGGAATGGCAGGCTTTGAAGGTGCTTTGAGTGCTTTCTTGGACCGCTACGAGCTCGGCCCAGAACGTCTTCAAGAGCTCTTGAGCACCCAACCTAGAAAATTACTGGGTCTTCCTGAATTGCGCATCGCTGAAGGTGAGGTTGCAGAATTCACCATTCTAGGTACTGCTGAAGGGCAAGTGACCGCCTTTGCCTCTAAGGCATTCAATAATCCATTTAAGGGACTGGATACAAAGAGTTCTATTCGAGGAGTTTACGTAAAAGAAAACTACCTGTCGCTCGAGGCGTAGTTAAATTCCACACGAAGCCCGTCGTACGATAGGAACATGTGCTCGGGCAGTTGCTGCTGGGTGTCAGCATGCGTACCCATATAGTGGCTCATATGTATGAAATACGTCTTTTTTGCACCAATTTTTTGTGCCACTTCTACGGCCTCTTCTAGGGTATAATGACTGTAGTGTACTTTGTGATGAAGTGCGTCTAAAAACAAGACATCTAAATGTTGTAATTGGTCTTTAATGACGCTTTCCTCTATGTGATTTACATCGGTAATGTAGGCGAGCGTTCCAATCCGATAACCGAGAATGGGCAGCTTCCCATGCAACACGGGAATTGGATGAATTTCGACACCTTCTATGGTAAAGGGAAGCGAGGCTTCAATCACATGCGAATCTATTCTGGGGGCACCCGGATATGGTTGCGGCTCAAAAGCATAATGAAATGCTTTTTTGATGCGGTCTAAGACGCGCTGCTGACCAAAAATCTTCATCGCGTTTCCCGTTCTAAAAATCATAGGACGGACATCGTCTAATCCCGCGATATGGTCTTGGTGTTCATGAGTGAAAAGTACGGCATCCACCTCCCCTAATTCTTCACGGAGCATTTGCGTTCTGAAATCAGGACCTGTATCTATCTGAAGATGAAGACCGTCTAACTGCAGATGTACGGAGCTTCTCGTGCGTTTATCCTTGGCATCCATACTTCTACAGACCTCACAATCACAACCGATCACAGGGATTCCTTGAGAGGTTCCCGAGCCCATGACAATCAATTCTCCTTTTTGGTCCATTCTTTGTATATAATTTACCGCCTTTTTCCTCGCTTACCACAACAGGAAACTTAAATTTGTAATCAAGTACAACCTACACATACGCTCATGAAGGATAGAGTTATCCTAACTACCGCCCAAAAGGCCCTTAAAATTAACCTAAACTCGGACATCTACGGTACGTTCGCAGAAATAGGTGCAGGACAAGAAACGGTTCGTGAATTTTTTCGTGCTGGAGCGGCTTCTGGTACTATAGCAAAAGCCATGAGCGCCTATGATAAGGCCTTTTCAGATGATATCTATGGCATAGAAGAAGATGGCCGTTACGTGACTCAGAGCCGTCTTAGAAAGATGCTCAAACACGAGTACAATCTTATCGAAAAGCGCCTGGACCGTAACCTCCATCCCGAGAAGACCTATTTTGCGTATGCGAACACCGTAGCCACGGTGAACTTTACCAAGACTTTTAAAGGCCACGGATGGATGGGTATCCGTTTTCAGACTGCAGCACATAAAGAAACGAATGACATTATCATTCACTTTCGTTTGCACGAGAATGAAGCAAAACACCAGCAAGAAACGGTTGGTCGCTTAGGAACAAATCTGATTCACGGTGCCTATAAGCTGTACGAGGACCCTAAGGTGTTTTTACAAAGTCTCTACGACAACATTGACCATGCGGCGATAGAGATCGACTTGATCAATTTTGCCGGTCCTGATTTCGAGACCGTAGACAACCGCCTCATGTCATTGCAGCTCATCAAAAATGGGTACACAGATGCAGTAATCTTTGGCCCAGAAGGTGACAATATGCTACCGGCTGAACTGCTCTACAAAAAGCACATCTTGGCCATGCGCGGAAGTTTCCGTCCGGTAACTAAGGTGAATATGGACATGATCAAACGCGGATACGACATGTTCGTGTCCGATAAAAAGGTAGATACTGAACGTACCGTGGTGCTTTGGGAAATAACGTTGAACAACCTCTTATCCGATGGCGAGTTGGACGAACAAGATTTCTTGGATCGAGCAGAGATTCTCTGTTCATTAGGTCAAACGGTACTCATCTCAAACTTTAAAGAATATTACAAGCTCGTAGACTACTTCGGTCGTTTCTCTAAAAAGCGCCAAGGTCTTGTCATGGGGGTGAATAATCTTACCGAATTATTTAACGACAAATACTACCGCAACCTTCAAGGTGGTATTCTAGAAGCCTTTGGTAGAATATTCTCCAAGGACCTTAAAATACTGGTATACCCGTTCCAAGAAGGGCAAGCGAAACGCATTATGCGTAAGGAGGACGCTATTATCCACCCTCGTTTCCGTCCAATCATTGACTACCTCATCTTCCACAATAGAATTTTAGATATTGTTGAATTCGACGAGGACATTACCAACATCTTCTCGCGTGAAGTCCTACGTCAGATCAGATGTGGAGAAGCAGGATGGGAAGAGTGTCTTCCGAAGTATGTAGATACAGTGATCAAAGACAAACAGCTGTTCGGATATTCAGAACAAGAAGCCTAAACAAAAGCATTCAAATAAAAAGCCCCGCACATAGCGGGGCTGTTTTATGCATTAGAAAGTGCTTCTTTATACGTGGCCAGACAACGTTCTCTTGCCCATTTGTGCTCAACGATCGGCTCTGGATAGGAAGACGTGCCCCACTCAGGCACCCACTTGCGAATATAGCTTCGGTCCTTATCAAACTTTTCCATCTGAGAAGTAGGATTGAACACCCGGAAGTAAGGTGCTGCATCCAAGCCACTACCACTCGCCCACTGCCAGCCACCGATGTTGCTTGCAAGATCAAAGTCTAATAGCTTTTCGGCAAAATAGGCCTCGCCTAAGCGCCAATCCATCAGTAAGTGCTTGGTAAGGAAACTTGCCACGATCATACGAACTCGATTGTGCATATATCCAGTGGTATTCAATTCTCGCATTCCCGCATCTACAATAGGATAACCGGTGGTCCCGTTACACCAAGCGTCGAATTGGTTTTGATCGAACTCCCATGGAATTCGATCGTATTTTGGTTTGATGGACTTCGACCTGCTTTCTGGGAAATAGAATAAAGCCATCTGGAAAAAGTCTCTCCAGATCAGTTCGCTCACGAAGGTCTCGTTCAAAGTAAGTGCTCTACGCAACAGTGCGCGAATACTTAAGGTACCGAACCTAAGGTGAAGCCCTAGACGCGTGGTACTTTGTTCATTCGCTGGAAAGTTCCTAGTCGTATCGTAGGTTTTGATAATGTCCTCACGCACCTTTTCTGACGGGAGCGCAACTTTCGTGAGCTCAAAGCCCATGTCTGATAAGGACGGTATTGCGAATGCTGGAGCACTTAGAAATTGGTCCGAATAGGCATGATTGGGATACGCCTTACCGTGGTATGTGGTCAATTTCTTACGCCACGCCTTAGCATAAGGACTGTACACCAAATACGCCGTGCCATCCGCTTTAACCACCTCATTCTTTTCGAAAATGACATGATCTTTAGCACCTATGACATCCACGCCTCGCTCTGACCAAAACTGAGCTACCGCCGCATCGCGCTCTCTTGCATACGGCTCATAATCTCGGTTCAAATAGAGCCCTCGTACATCGTATTCCTGTGAAAGCTCAACCATCACCTCCTCGGGGGTACTATAAAATACGCGAAGACTGCTGCCAAGAGCTTCCAACTCTTTTTGAAGACGAAGTATGGTCTGGTGCAAGAAGGACACACGTGCATCGCTTTTGTCCTGCAATCGATCCAAGATATGACGATCGAATATGAATATAGGCAGTACAGGATGACCCGATTTTAGCGCCTTCCATAAACCGGCATTATCCTCGAGCCTCAGGTCTCTACGAAACCAGAATACACTTACTGCTTCCATACCTTATTTCGCCGCCTCTAAAAAAGCACGCTTGGTTTGTTCGTCCTGGAAGGAACCGTGGAAAGCCATGGTTACCGTAGAGCTGTGGTCATCCTCAATACCACGTGTTTTCACACACATATGGTCTGCCTCGAGATAAACTGCAACATGCTGCGTACCTAAACCGTCCATAAGTGCTTCCGCGATCTGACGCGTTAAACGCTCTTGTACCTGTGGACGTTTCGCGTAATGACGGACGATTCTGTTGAGCTTGGAAAGTCCAACTACCTTGCCATTAGGAATATAGGCGACATGACACTTGCCGATGATCGGTACAAAGTGGTGCTCACAGTGTGAGTGTACTTTGATGTCACGTTCTACGAGCATTTCACTGTAACCGTATTTATTTTCAAAGAGCTTCATCTCAGGCTCATTGTCAGGATTCAGGCCTGCAAACGCTTCCTTCACGTACATTTTTGCAACGCGTAATGGAGTTCCACGGAGGCTATCATCCGTAAGATCCAGTCCTAAGATGTCCATGATATCTGTAAACTTCTCTGCAATCAGTGCAACCTTCTCATCGTCAGAACGATCAAAGGCACCTTCACGCATGGGCGTGTCGATAGAAGTCCCCATATGTGCTTCCACTAGAGCGTCAATCTGCTCGGTGGTTAATGAATTTTCATGCTTTGTCATAACTATTCGCCGCTGTACTCTACGAAATTCCTTGGAGTCTCGTAGAGTGTGATTTTTAAATCCAATTCTGTCGGTAAAACACGCTTCAGCCTGTGATAAATCACATAAGCGATGTGCTCTGCAGTAGGGTTCATCGTTTTGAACTCTTCAACTTGTTCATTCAAATTTTTATGATCTAGGTGCTCTTCTACTTCAGACTTGATGAAATCTGACAAGACCTTCATATCGATCAAATACCCCGTCTTTGGGTCTACCTCTCCAGTCACTCCAACGATAAGCTCGTAGTTGTGTCCGTGGTAGTATGGGTTATTGCACTTTCCGAATACCTCTTCGTTTTGCGTGTCGCTAAGGCTTGGATTGTGCAACCTGTGGGCTGCATTAAAATGCGCCTTTCTATAAACCGTGATCCTCATTGTGCCAATAGGTTAGGAATCGGTCGTAGATGATTTTGAACCACTCAGTGTATTTTTCAGGATGCGCTTTCATGTCCTGCGCAACCCAGTCTACAGACCTCCAGTCAAAACTCTCAACTTCTTCGGGGTTAACATTTGGATCTTCGTTGTAGCGAGCAATCAACACATGGTCAAGCTCGTGTTCCGTAAGATCATTGTCCAATTCTGCTTTGTAGATAAAGCTGAAAATGCGTTTCACATCGCAAGTGAAGCCCATCTCCTCCATCAAACGTCTACGAGCAGCTGCTTCTACGCTTTCCCCGTCTCTTGGGTGCGAGCAGCACGTGTTCGTCCACAATCCACCACTGTGGTATTTGTGCAAGGCACGACGTTGTAGTAAAATTTCGTTGTTGTCGTTCATGGCAAAAACAGAAAACGCTCGGTGCAATTTTGCTTGGCGATGCGCTTCCATTTTCTCCATCAGTCCGATCGGCTCATCCGCCTCGTTGACCAGGATAACTTGTTCCGGCATGGTATTTATTTTAGATCCAATTAATGGTGTGTCTCACATACGAGCTCAAAAATAGCCCGTACTTACGTTTGTTAGAAATTCTCACGCGTTGATTTAAAATGATATCGGCGTGCGTTTTGCGAATTTTATTGAACAGGCTGTAGTAATATACATAGGCGATATATACGCCAAACCGCGCTCCTTTGGGCAGCTGTTTGATGCCTTCAAAGCCGGCCATGAAATCGATCTCGATATCCGCCTCAATCTCTGCCTTAGTTTTTTCATTGAATTCGCCCATGTCCACTCCAGGGAAATAGGTTCTTCCTAAACTATGGTAATCTGCGTGTAGATCGCGCAAAAAATTGATCTTTTGAAAAGCACTTCCGAGCTGCATTGCAGGCTTTTTGAGCTCCAAATAACGCTTCTGATCGCTGTCAACAAAGACTTTTAAACACATCAAACCAACCACTTCAGCGCTTCCAAGAATGTAGTTTTTGTAGCCTTCCTCATCGTACTGATGCTCGTACAAATCCATTTCCATGGACTTCAGGAAGGTCTCGATCAAATCGTGATCAATCTCAAATGCATTGACTACTTGCTGGAAGCTATTCAAAATAGGATTCAAGCTGATTTTCTGTTCGATAGCCTCATAGGTATCCTTCCAGAACTTCGCAAGCAACTCCTTTTGAGGATATCCCTCGAACGTATCTACGATTTCATCCGCGAAGCGCACAAACCCGTAAATGGCATATATAGGATCGTGGTACTTCTTATCTAAACCTAAAATGCCCAAGGAAAACGATGTACTATAGGCTTTGGTCGTCATGCGCGAAGTGCGAATGCTTACACTGTCGAATAATGCTTTCATACGGCTTTTTTGATTTTAAAGTCCTTACCTATCTCCTTGCTAACGACTTCACCTGAGATTAAACTCGGTGGTACGCCCGGCCCAGGAGTGGTGAGTTGACCGGCGAAATACAAATTATCTACCTTCTTACTTTTTAATCGCGGTTTGAAGATTGCCGTTTGATCGAGCGTATTCGCCAACCCATAGGCATTGCCTTTAAAGCTGTTGTAGACACTCTTGAAATCTGAATATGCGAAAGAACGTTTGACCACTACTCGATCACGAATGGTCGTACCGGCGTAGGCCTCGAGACGGTCCATCATCAGATGGTAGTACTTCTCACGCACTTCTTCGGTGTCTCCGTCCATGCCTGGTGCTGTCGGCATCAATAAGAACAGGTTTTCACATCCCTCAGGTGCTATGCTTTTATCCGTTTTGGTCGGAGCACTTGCGTAAAACAGCGGCTTAGTAGGCCATTGAGGATCGGTATAAATTTCGTGTGCGTGCTGATCCAGTTCATGATCGAAGAATAGATTATGGTGCAGCACATTAGGTACTTCTCCTTTGATTCCTAGGTAAAAGAGTAAAGAGGACGGCGCCATCTTACGCTTATCCCAATATTTTTCAGTGTACTCCCGGTATTCTGGAGCACTTATTTTTTGATCGATGTGGTGGTAATCCGCACCACCTACAATGATGTCCGCTTGGAACAATCCATTTGTGGTAACCGCCGCTGTAATGCGGTCGTTCTCGTATTCAAAACCGGTCACCTCCGTGTTGGTGTGGAACTGTACGCCTTGATCTTTGGCGACTTTTACCATCCCCTGAATGATTTTATTCATTCCTCCCATTGGATACCAAGTACCCAAGGACATGTCAGCATAGTTCATTAAGCTGTATAAGGCCGGTGTATTTTGAGGAAGAGCTCCCAAGAAAAGCACAGGGAACTCAAGAATTGCTTTGAGCTTTGGATGACTGCTTACTTCAGCAACGTGCTTACGAATGTCTTTCAGCATATCTAGCTGGAACAATCCCTTAGCGATGCGGAAATCAGCAAATTCTAAAAGTGAGCGACCCGGTTTGAAAACGAGGTCTTTGATACCCACCTCGTATTTGTATTTGCCTTGGGCTAAGAATTTGCGAAGTCGTAGGCCGGAACCTGGATCGAGGCGATCAAACATCGCTTCAAGCTCCTCCATGTTGGGGCTTTGATCTTCGTGGTCGTTCTCTCCAAAGACTACTCTGTAGGAAGGATCGAGTCGAACAAGATCGTACAACTCCTCTATTTTAACTCCGAATTCGTTGAAGTAACGTTCGAATACATCTGGCATCCAATACCAGCTTGGACCCATGTCAAAAGTGAATCCATCTTTCTCCCAGACGTGAGCACGTCCTCCGAGTTGATCGTTTTTCTCTACGACAGTGACATCGTAGCCATCTCTGGCAAGGAAACTAGCCGCACTGAGGCCGGCAAATCCTGATCCTATTACTAGTACAGATTTCATATAGTGGTGGCGATTTTAGGTATTTTTAGTGTCTTTGGTCTGCAAGCTTCTCCATCATTTTCTTACGAGCGAGGAAGATTCTCGATTTAACCGTCCCTAGCGGGATATTAAAGTGCTCTGCAATCTCTTCATACTTGTATCCTTCATAATGCATAAAGAACGCTTCTGTATAATGCTTTTCGATGGTGCCTATTTGCTCCATGATGTAAGCATTATCGACATTAGCGTCAGTGTAAGTGGTCTTGCTTGCTTCCTTAGAATTCAGGAAGTACTGGCTTTCCGTTTCGTCAACAAAGGTGTTTTGTTGCTTCTTGCGGCGATAGTTATTAATGAAGGTATTTTTCATGATGGTATACAACCACCCTTTCAAATTCGTACCCGTCGCGAACTTGTCTTTGTTCTTCAGCGCTTTAAAGTAGGTATCTTGAATAAGATCCTGCGCATCGTCCTGTCTCTTCGTGAGCTTCATTGCAAGTTGGTGCAAAAAATCGTGCTCGCGATCAATTAGTTCTCCAAATTCTGCCGTAGACATAACTACAATTGTTTAACGTTACCGTTGTAAAGTTAAACAATGTGTTGTAACAATTTGTAGAACGTTTGAAAGAATTTATTAAACATAGTGTAAATTGGATTTATACCGACTCGCTTAACTCTCTTAAGTCCTTGTAAATGTGTGTGTTGGGAAGGTTTTCAGGGAGCTCTTGACCTACGAATTGATAGCCAGTTAGGTGTGCTTTTACCCCTCTTTTGTCGATTAACTCCTCTAAATCGATCAAAAATTCAGGCAGATCTTCCTTTTCAGGGTAGGTTGTAAAGGCAGAAATGAGGAAATCCACCTTTTTGTTGTCCAATAGATCGGATAGATATTCTTTTGGAAGACTTTGTCCAAGGTAAAAAACGTGTTCTCCACGCTCTTTTAATACGTATGCGAGGTACAAAATGCCAATCTCGTGCAATTCGTTCGCAGGCAAGAATAAAGCATACGTACCCGTTTTTGGTTGGTCCGGTACTTCAAGTTCATCGATGGCCGCAAAGAGCTTTTGACGGATCAGCGAACTCACAAAATGCTCTTGACTGATACTGACACATCCGCTGAGCCATAGTTTACCTAGCTCTTGGATGTAATCGCCGATGATTTCCCGGAATGTTTTGTGGATGCCGTGCTTTTCGATGCAATAGGCCATAATGGCTTCGAATCTGCCTAAATCAAAAGCAAGTGTGCTGATTTTCAGCTCATTCAACTCATGAGTAAAGCTGCCTAGGTAAGGACTTGCTTCTAAGGCTTGCATGGCTATTTCTTGAGGATCAAGTTTAGCAACTTGTCCAATTTTCATTCCATGCTCCAATAAAAGCGCCACATTAAGCACAACACGCAAGTCATCATCCGCGTAATAACGAATGTTGGTAGAGGTGCGTTTTGGAATGATAAGCTTATGGCGTTGCTCCCAAGCCCTAATGGTGTGGGCCTTGATGCCGCTAAGCTGTTCTAAATCTTTTATGGAGTATCGTGTAGTCACTGGAATATAACCTCAGTGTAGGCAAATTGTTTCGTTTGGTGCAAGTATAATTATTTACCAATTCATAAGGAAACACATATATGTATATTTGCGCCATAATTACGATTCAATGTCCTTACAAAGCGAAATTAGCAAAAGACGAACTTTTGGTATTATCTCTCACCCAGATGCCGGGAAAACTACCCTAACTGAGAAACTTCTACTTTTTGGGGGCGCAATTCAAGAAGCCGGTGCTGTAAAGAGCAATAAGGTGAAGAAATCTGCAACCTCGGATTTCATGGAGATAGAAAAGCAACGTGGGATTTCTGTTGCGACCTCGGTGATGGGGTTCTATTATAAGGATAAGAAAATCAACATTCTTGATACGCCGGGTCACCAAGATTTCGCCGAAGATACCTACCGCACCCTTACTGCATGTGACAGTGTTATTGTGGTGATCGATGTAGCGAAAGGTGTGGAAGCACAGACGGAGAAATTGGTTAAGGTGTGTCGTATGCGTGACACTCCGATCATCGTCTTTATCAATAAGCTGGACCGCGAAGGAAAAGACGCGTTTGATTTGGTGGATGAAGTCGAGCAAAAATTAGGATTGAGCCTCTGTCCCCTTTCATGGCCCATCGGTATGGGACAAAGATTTCAAGGGGTGTACAGCATGTGGGAGCGCAACCTGAACTTGTACAGTGCCGATAATAAGCAGAAAATTTCGGAGGGTACTTCATTTGAAGACATCTCAAATCCAGAATTGAATGCGTTTGTCGGTGATGAGGCGGCCGAAGAACTTCGTGGAGACCTTGAGCTGTTAGATGCGGTTTACCCGAAGTTTGATCGTGACGCTTATCTCAAAGGAGAGCTGTGTCCCGTGCTATTCGGGTCAGCCTTGAATAATTTCGGTGTGCGTGAATTGTTAGATTGTTTTCAGGATATCGCGCCAGAGCCTCAGCCTAAGGAGGCCGATGAACGTTTGGTTCTTCCGCAAGAAGATGCCTTCTCTGGATTCGTTTTTAAAATTCACGCGAACATCGATCCGAACCACCGCAACAGGATTGCCTTTTTGAAAGTGGTCAGCGGAAAATTCGAACGCAACAAAAACTACACCCACACGAGAACGGGAAAGACGTTCCGCGTTAGTGCTCCGACGGCCTTTATGGCATCGAAGAAAAGCACGATTGATGAGGCATTTCCCGGAGACATCATAGGGGTTCCAGACAATGGGAGCTTCAGAATTGGTGATACAGTTACGCTTAAGGAAAACTTGCATTACACCGGTATTCCATCCTTCTCACCGGAACATTTTAGATTCATAAACAATGCAGATCCGCTAAAGGCGAAGCAGTTGAATAAAGGGATTGACCAGTTGATGGATGAAGGGGTTGCACAGTTGTTCACCCTGAAACAGAACAATAGAAAGATCATCGGTACCGTGGGTGCGCTCCAGTATGAGGTCATCCAGTATAGGCTGGAGCACGAATACAATGCGAAATGTTCGTACGAGAACTTCCCTGCATTCAAAGCCTGTTGGATCGAATCGCACGACGATGCGCAGCTCGCCGAATTCAGCACCTTGAAACAGCGCTATCTTGCTGAGGATAAATTCGGTAGACTCGTGTTCTTGGCCGATTCTCAATTCTCCCTTCAAATGGCCCAGGATAAATTCGATAAAATCACCTTCCACCTAAAGAGTGAATTTTAGATGAGCCACATCATTAATTACCGCTTGAATCAGTTTTCATGGGCCATAGCGGCATTGTTGCTACTCCCTTTACTCTTCACTAAGGGTATGTTCTTCGATGGACTAACCTATGCCACGATCGCAGCGAACTTGAATGACGGCGTGGGCACCTTTTGGCAACCCAGCTACACACCTTACATCCACCCTGAATTCTACGAGCATCCCCCATTTTCCTTTGGGCTACACTCCATATTCTATCGCTTATTCGGGGACCAATTTTGGGTGGATCGCATATATCCTTACACCATGTATGGACTAAGTGTCCTTATGCTTCGCCGCATTTGGGTATTGTTCATGCCCGAAGGACACCGCGCTTGGATCCCGCAATTATTATGGACCCTCACCCCTACTGTGATTTGGGTGCATCAAAACAATCTCTTAGAAGCACCATTAAGTGCCGCCATTCTTTGCGTGGTATGGTTGCTCTTCGAAGGAACCTTGAAACGTAATTATTTCTGGAGTACTCTTGCTGGAATCTTACTCTTGATCGGCATTACCATCAAGGGGCCTGTTGCGCTTTTCCCTCTGATGACACTACCCATCATGGCTGTTCTGTTTCCAGAGCACCGCAAGGCAGCCATACTGTCTATGGTGACGATGGTATTTTCTTTCAGTGCTGTCTTCAGTTACCTTTACCTCTATCAAGAAAGCTTTTCGGCATTCTTTGAAGGGTATCTAGATCGTCAGCTGCTTCCAACGCTTCTTGGGGAACGTGAGCAAGCTGGCGGGATATGGTCAAGCCTTTTTGAAGTGGGTAAACAACTGCTGTTACCTGTCGTAGTTCTGATTGTACTTCGTATCCGTGCAAAAGCCTCTTACGCACTGCGCCGTGAAAGCGTGTTTTTCTTCTTACTCGCTATTTGTGGTACGCTACCGTTCTTTTTCATGGACCGCCAGCACCATTACTACTTTATGCCGTCCATGGCATTTTGGATGTTAGGCTTTGCTATGCTTCTAGAACAGCGACCTTATCCTTGGTCGATCCAACGTAAGAAGTGGGTGAAGGTACTGTCGTTGAGCAATTTCGGCATGTGGTTTCTTGCTGTGGCGCTTAGCCTATTTTTCAGCAAAAGTCCTTCTCGAGACCGCAGAATGATCAGGGCTGTGGAAGCCATTCACGAAGCATACCCTGGACAACCTGTGCAAGTAACTGCACTGCCCGAGTACTGGAAGATGTCTGCAGTAGCTGCTCGCTATGGTAAGGTATACCTAACAGAACAGCCGTCAGGTTTGCTGTTGTTGCCACAGACTGATGCAGTGCCTGAAGGCTACCAAAAGGACTTGGCATTTAAGAAGTTCCCGTTCGTTTTATACAAAAAAAGCCGCACTAACTAGATGTTAATGCGGCTCTGTAATAGCTGAAGGTATCAGCGAAGCAAGGGGAACTATTCCTCGCCCTCTTCGCCTTCCATGAATTGTTGCATCACAAGGTCACTAACGCCCATGTTGCTAAATCCACCATCATTGTAGAGATTTTGCATAGTTACACGTTTGGTAAGGTCCGAGAACATAGTAACGATGTAGTTCGCACAATCTTGGGCCGTAGCGTTTCCTAGCGGTGACATTTTATCTGCGTATGCGATGAAGCCACCGAAGCCTTTAACACCTGAACCAGCCGTGGTTGGTGTAGGGCTCTGTGAAATGGTGTTTACACGAACATTGTTGCGTACTCCCCAGTGGTAACCGAAGCTACGAGCAATACTTTCAAGGTAGCTCTTGTTGTCGGCCATGTCATTGTAGTCTGGGAACGTACGTTGAGCTGCCATGTAAGTTAGTCCTAGAATAGAACCCCATTCGTTCATAGCGTCGTGGTTCCATGCGCTTTTCATCACTTTATGGAAGCTCACTGCACTGACGTCCCAACCCTTCTGTAACCAGTCGTAATTCATCTCAGTGTAGTGCTTGCCTTTACGGACGTTTACACTCATGCCGATCGAATGAAGAATAAAGTCAATCTTACCGCCGAAGTGCTCCATAGCGCCGGTGATGAGTTTGTCGAGATCGTCCATATCCGTTGCGTCTGCTGGGATGATCGGTGCGTCGATCGCTTCTGCAAGATTATTAAGCTCGCCCATTCGCATAGCGATCGGAGCGTTTGTAAGTACTACTTTTCCGCCTTGAGCATGAATTGCTTCAGCTGCTTTCCAGGCAATGGAGTCCGAGTTTAGTGCGCCAAATACGATACCGCATTTGCCACTGAGTAATCCGTTAGACATACGTTTTGTGTTTAAATACGCCGCTAAAATAAGTGTTAGAGTGCGTTTAGCAATACTTCTGCCTGATTCTTAGCTGCGTCAGTGATCTTGGCACCGCTGAGCATTCGTGCAACCTCGGAAATCCGTTCGGAGTGATCTAAGGACTGAACGGTCGAAACTGTGCTGTCTGCGGTCTGGGTCTTACTCACTTTCCAATGTGCGGACCCTGCTGCGGCAACTTGAGGCAGGTGCGTAATGGTAATGATTTGCTGGGTCTGCGCCAATTCTTTCATCAACCCTCCTACCTTTTCAGCGGTCGATCCACTGATCCCCGTATCGATCTCATCAAACACCTGGGCACTTAAGGACGCATGCTTTCCTAAAACCGCTTTCAATGCGAGTTTTACCCGGCTTTGCTC
>CATITW010000268.1 GCA_949547975.1 Cryomorphaceae bacterium
AGAATTGACCCCATGAAAAAGTTTGTGATCGGCGTAGTAAGTGCGCTTGTTTTGATGGCCTGTGGGTCGAAAAAAGAATTGGCTCCAGCTTGGACAACGGCCAAACCCATCGATGCTTCGGGCCAGTATGTCTATGGCGTCGGGATGAGTTATGTTAACCCGAATGCGCCCTACCAGCAGGCGGCTCGCTCGAATGCCTTAGCGGATCTTGCCCAGGAAGTGGAGAGCCAGATTTACGATGAAACTCGATTCCTGCAAAAGGAAGATGCCGGGGGGTTTGGAACTTCTTTCTCTTCAGAGACGCTGACGCGTTCGCACGTGAAATTGGAAGATTATACGCAATTGGACTCCTATTCGGACCAGTTGCGCTATTACACCCTCTACCGTTTGGACTTGCCCAAATTTCTTGAAACCAAGGCACTAGCCGACAAGCAGGCGCAAGCGTGGATCCTAGAACGTACAGAAAAAGCGCGGGCTCACGACCAGGACCTCTCCTACCGCTGGATGCTGCTCGGAGATGCCGTAGACAAGGCCATTTCTCGCAATTTTTTAGTGGATCCGAAATTTTCTGTGCAGACTAAAAGTGTGCTGGTCACCGCCTTGCGCGAGATCGAACAAGACATGACGGGTGAATTTTTGATTCCTGAAACCGTGCGTTATTTAGGCCTCCCGGACCAATTCTCCGCGGCCTACCGCCCCGCAAGTCCATCGCTAGCACCACACCTACTCCTTCAAAGCAGTGCAGGAGACTTTGAGTTCAACCCGGAAAATGGTGCGGTATACTGCACGACTACCGGCAAGGAAAACACGGTGCAACTCTCGATGGTTCTGAACGTCGATACGCAACTTCCTTCGCTCAGTAGTGTGGGAAGGAATTGGTTGAAAGAACAGATGAATTGGTCGAATGCGACTACGTTGTACTTCCAAAACACCAATGTTCAAGTACTTGCGCCAAAACCGCTGGCTGGCGAAATTTCACGAAGTATAGCTGCGCGCTTTGGCACAAGCGATGATGCACCACTACTACTGGAATTTACCGGGGAACTCAGCACTGTTCGGATGGCAAAAAATAGATACAAAGCCACGATCGATGGTCGCTTTGTGTTGCAATACAGCGGCACCGAACAAATCATTTGGACTTCGCAACGCATCCAAGACAGCGCGATTAGCGTAAGCGAAGATGCCGCTCGCAACAGCGCCTTACATACCTTTAGTGAAAACTTCTACTTCTTCATTCTCCCACAACTAGAAAGGAGCTTGGGGTATTGATATTGTTATGCGCGCATAGTATATTTACGTAGTGCTAAACGCAACAAGACCCACTATGCGTCCCGAAGAAACCTTCGATTTTCAAATCCGCAAAGGCTGGATCAGTCTTTCGAAAATGTACAATGATCTGGTACAGCCGCACGGCATTACCACCTCAGTGGGCTTCGCATTACTGAATATCGATGTAAAAAAGGGCACTCCTTCGACCGCTTTGGGACCTAAGATGGGCATGGAGCCGACGTCGCTCTCACGAATGCTCAAATCCATGGAGAAGCAAGGGCTTGTGTTCAAAGAAGCGAATCCGCTCGACAAGAGAAGCGTCTTGATCAAGCTCACTGAAGAAGGGGTTCACAAGCGCAACCTCAGCCGTGAAGCAGTGCTTCAGTTTAACCAAGCCGTGCAAGCAGTAGTGGGTGAAGAGCAGCGTAGTACGTTTTTCGAAACGCTCGATAAGATCCAAGGAATCACCCAAGAACTGCGTCTTTCCAAAGAGGAGCTATAGCCTCGAGATTTACTATACATTCCAATTTAGCACCTACACCTCCCCTAGCTACCTGAAAACGAAGCACTTTTAGGAAGCGGCGTTCAGAAATTGATCCTTCCACAAAAGCTATATCTCTTTAACTTTTGGAAAAAGCGACTTAAGCGAGCAGGAATAAAAAGACCCTGAAAGCCTTGATTGACAACAGTATTCCATTCATTTTCAGAAAATAAAAACGACATCTAATTTATTTCACCCGCATTTGTGATGATTTTCTATATTGGGGTAGCCGAAGCACTGAGAACTATCTTTTG
>CATITW010000269.1 GCA_949547975.1 Cryomorphaceae bacterium
CAACTCCACTTCGGAGATGAGCTCTTTGGTGTTGATGGCTTTTTTCGAGAGCGAAACCCCAGGGTCTTCACTACGTACCTCCACCTCATCGAGCTCGTTGAACAGCTCTATGGTACTGGCGTCTATTTGGCCATAGACGGGCAAAGCACACATCAGACCGATGCCGCTGAGCCATAAAAACAAGGACTTCATCTTAATGCTGGTCCTTTCCGCCGTGTGCGTGATGCTCCTCGTGCGTTTCTCCTGGAGTACAGAGCGGATCACCTAATCCGTGTTGAGCTCTTTGCTCTGGGTCACGATAGCGGCAGCATCCGTGAATGTTTCCATACTGCTCGTCAGAGGCAAGGTGGCCTTTCACATCGTGTCCGGCTTCGTTGATGGCTGCGATGATGTTCTCTTGAGAGACTTTGTCGTTTCTAAAAACAAGCGCTAATTCGTGGGTCTCGATGTCCCATGCGACTTGTTTTACTCCTTTTAGATAGGCGGCGTTTTCGATGCGCTTTTTACACATGCCGCAAAGTCCGTCCACCTCTAAAGTGGTGGTGGTGATGTTGGATTGTGCGAAGCTTCCAAGGCTAAACGCAAGGAGCAGCGCGGTGAGGATATGTTTAAATTTCATGATGTTCTAATTGTAATTGTATTTGAAAGATGAAAATCTGCTTAGGGCAAATGCATCGTTCAGGCGTACAATACTAAGCGCTGTAAGAGAATGTAGATCGGCGGGCCTCGCTTATTGGAACTGCTCACGCAGGCGCTCGTGCTCTTGATTTGGACCAAGTCAGTAGCGAGAATACGGCGTTGTGCTACCAACAACGCGAGTGATGCATCGTCGCTGCGTTCTTGTTTTCCAGAGTCTATAGCTACTGAGCTAGAAATACAGCAGTCATCGTCGGGAGTAGCCGTTTGGGCGCTTGTCGGGCTATCATGGCATGTGCTTGATACGATCGATTCAGCGCTGTGGCAACAGTCGATTTGTTCGTGTTCGTGGTTCCCCGCAGCGAGGTGGAATACCTCTTCATGCGCACAATAGTGGACCAGCGCGGGGGCACCAGTACTTAAGGTTGCATAGATCAATGCAAGTAGAACGTAGAAAACTCTTCGCATAAAGCAAATTTAACCAATATCTTTGAGATTCCTTAAAATACGACCATGCGAAAAGTAATGATGCTCGGCTCTGGAGAGCTTGGAAAAGAAGTAGTAATAGCACTGAAACGATTAGGCTGTACCGTTATTGCGTGTGATGCTTATGCGGGCGCACCGGCGATGCAAGTGGCCGATGATTTTGAGGTGTTTTCTATGCTGGATGCTGCGGCCTTAGATGCTGCTGTAGCCAAGCACCAGCCGGAGATTATAGTGCCAGAAGTGGAGAGCATTCGCACGGATCGTTTGTATGCCTTCGAGCAAGAGGGGATTCAGGTTACTCCATCTGCAAAGGCGGCAAATTTCACCATGAACCGCAAACTGATTCGCGATTTGGCCGCGAAGGAATTGGGGTTAAAAACGGCTCCGTATGCCTACGCGACAAGCCTTGAAGAGTTTGAACAGGCGGTGGCGCAGATCGGCTTGCCTTGTGTGGTGAAGCCTTTGATGTCTAGTTCAGGAAAGGGCCAGAGTGTCGTTCGTGAGGCTGCTGACTTGCAGCACGCCTTTACCTATGCAATGGAGGGTTCTCGAGGCGATCTTAAGGAGATTATTGTAGAGGGATTCGTAGATTTTCATACGGAAATCACGTTGTTGACGGTAACTCAAAAGTCTGGTGATACGCTGTTTTGCGCGCCGATAGGTCACCGTCAAGAGCGTGGCGACTATCAAGAAAGCTGGCAGCCTTGTGCGATGGAGGAGCAGCAACTTTTGGAAGCTCAGGAAATGTCGCGCAAAGTAACGGCAGCGTTAGGCGGTGCTGGGATTTGGGGGATTGAGTTTTTCTTGGCCGCCGATGGGGTATATTTTTCTGAATTGAGCCCACGTCCGCACGATACGGGAATGGTAACGCTTGCTGGAACGCAAAACTTCAACGAGTTTGAGTTGCATGCCCGCGCGCTTTTGGGGCTGCCTATTGCAGAGATTGAATTCCGTTACCCGGGGGTTAGTGCAGTGGTTTTAGCCTCGAAAGAAGGTACTCCGGTCTATGGAGGTCTCGAGGAAGCGTGCAGTTACGATCAAACGGATGTGAAGATTTTTGGCAAGCCTACTACGCGTCCGTACCGCAGGATGGGTGTGGTCTTAACCTATGACCGTACGGGTGAGTTGAGTGAAGAAGTGTTGCGTGAAAAGGCGGCGATGATTGCTGCTGAGATTACAGTTCATTAATTTTCTCGCGCACTTTTTCTGCAAAATCTTGGACCAATTCTTCTTCGAGTGGTCCCAGTGTTTGGCCTTCCAGCTTGTGGTAGCGCAAACCACGTCTGTACGTGTCGACCAGGTTCGGATTACTGCTTTTCATGTAGTTGATCGAGCCGTAGGAAAAGAGCACTTGGCTGTGGTTGGGGCCGATATCTAACAATGCACCGTCACTTAAAGTCAGGTAGTTGCAAAGTACCATCTGGTAAGGCTGGCCTTGTTGCGTACGCTCTTTTAAGATGTCTTCGACCAGGGTGTTGAGTACTTCGTGCAGTTCTTCCTTGAGTTGCAAGCGCAGGCGCAAGGACATTCTCCCGGTTTCAGAAATGAATTTAATCTGGTGGACCAGGTTGTCAAAGGCTGTGTGTACCCAAAATTCGGTGGATTTGATGCCTTGGCTCATCTCGTTAAGCACTTTTCCTTTGGTGACCAATTCATTTGGGACCGCACTTGGGTCAAAGCGTTCGTGACGCCTTAAATTTTCCATCACCCACAAGTAGTAGCGAAATGCGCTCAATCCCGGTTTGTTCATGTAGCGGTACAACGGCACGTCGCTCGCGGTGAAATAAAGCTGTGCGGCAGGTTGTGATAGCGCCAGCTCGAGGTTGTTACGGGTATTGTCCAAGTAAAAATCGATGTCCCCATAGTTTTGAATGGGCGGGAGGGTTGTACATACCACTACAAGGCTGTTCTCTTCGGGCTGGCTGCGGAGTGCATCGATACTGATCGAAAAGTGGTTCGCAAGTTTGATCAGCTCGTCCGCAGTGAGTGGGGTGCTTCCCGTGCGTTTGCGGTAAAGCGAAGCGCGTGAACAACCCAATACTTCCATGAGGTCGCTTGTGATCTTTGCTTTACCTTTGGTAGAGCTGAAAATTTCTTCGAACAGTTGCTTTTGAAAAGCGTTGGGTATGAACATTTCCGATAGCTTGATTTAGATAAAAGTATTCCAATTTTCATTGAATAATGACTACTTCCCCGCAAAAGTC
>CATITW010000270.1 GCA_949547975.1 Cryomorphaceae bacterium
ATGCGCGTATTGTTGAAGAAAATCTCGTCACTTTCTAGGACGGAATAATCTGCAGGTGCTCGCCAATCTATAAGTTTGTGTTCGTAAGGCCATACAACGCTGAGCACTACGATTGCACCTATAAAGGCCAGGGCATAGGTATAAAGTTTCTTTTCCACGTAAAAACAACAATATCAGCCCGGGCTTGTTTACTAAATACCCCAAAGAAAATAACCCATGTCTACATCTTCTAGTACAGTCGCAGTCGTTGGAGCAGGAATTGCAGGACTCAGTGCCGCAATTCGCTTGGCTGTCGCAGGAAAGAAGGTCATCGTGTTTGAACAGAATTCGTACACAGGCGGAAAAGTAACTGCATTTGAACAGAAGGGTTTTCGCTTTGATATGGGACCTTCATTATTCACGCTGCCCCATTTAGTGGATGAATTGTTTGAATTGGCGGGAAAAAATCCTCGTGAGTATTTCAACTATCATACACATGATGAAGTGTGTCGCTATTTATGGGACGATGGAACGAAACTTACGATGTATCCCTCCCTAGACAAAAATGAAGCTGCAGTGGCTTCGGTTTTTGGTGCCACTGAGGGGGAGAAATTGCGGGATTATTTTGATCAAGCTCGAGTTAAGTATGATTTAACAGCACCCTTTTTTCTGGAAAAAAGTTTGCATCGAGCCAGTACCTTTTTGACACCTGCTGTTGTTAAAGTCCTCGCAGAGATTCCAAAACTGGGGTTGTTTTCAACGTTACACGAAGAAAACGAGAAGGTATTTAAGGCACCGAAATTGGTTCAATTATTCAATAGATACGCCACTTATAATGGATCATCACCATACCAAACCCCAGGTATTATGCAGATGATAACGCATTTGGAGCACAGTTTGGGTACACATTTTCCAGTAGGAGGCATGCACGAAATTTCACAAAGCTTAACGCGTTTAGCGCAAGAGTTAGGCGTTCGTTTTGAATTGGGTACTAGGGTAGAGGAGTTTATCATAGCGCAGAATTCCATCACAGGATTAGTCGCGGGAGGAAAGAAATGGGCAGTTGACCAATTGGTATGCAACACCGACGTTAAGCACGCCTATAAGTACCTTATGCCAGAAAAAGTAAAGCGTCCTAAAAAGACTCTGGAACAAGAGCCCAGTTCTAGTGCACTTATTTTCTACTGGGGGCTATCTACCCAATTCCTAGAGCTCGATTTACACAATATTTTGTTCAGTGATGATTACGAAAAGGAATTTGAGCACATTCAGTCCAATGGTCCATTTTGGGAAGATCCTACCGTATATATACATATTTCGAACCGACTAGAACCTGAAGATGCACCTAAGGATAAAGATTCTTGGTTTGTTATGGTTAACACGCCATATGATCAAGGGCAAGATTGGGACGAGATTGTACCGCTAGTGCGTGAAAAAGTTTTAGAACGAATCTCTAAAGTCTTAGGGACATCCATTGAACCGCTTATAGAGATGGAAGAAGTGCTGCGTCCGCAGGATATAGAGCAACGGACTTCGAGCGTTGGAGGCGCACTCTACGGCACCAGCTCGAACGACCGCATGGCAGCATTTTTACGCCATTCGAATAAAAGTAACTCCATCAAAGGGTTGTATTTTTGTGGCGGTTCGGCGCATCCTGGCGGTGGTGTTCCGCTTTGCTTACTTAGCGGAAAAATCGCGTCGGAATGGCTGATAGAAGATGAATAATATGTTGAAAATCAAAGAGTTGATTAAATCTTACGCGGGTTGGATTTTAGTGATATTCCATGTGGTAGGCCTGTTTTTACTAGGAGGCGAATGGCGTGGTCAATTAGTTGTTCTTACCCCATTAAACCTGCTTCTGCTTGCTGGTTTGTATTTATACGCTTCAGAGCAGCAGACCGTTAAATGGGCTTATTACCTACCCATATTCCTTGGTTTTATCATTGAATTGATTGGTACTAATACCGGATTTCCTTTTGGTGCCTATTCTTATGGAACAGCCCTAGGTCCAGGGATTATGGGGACGCCCTTCATGATAGGTATTTTGTGGTGGGTATTGATACGCTCGTTTTATGACCTTACCGGGGTACGATTCCAAAGTGTTTGGATACGCAGCATTCTCACGGGATTAGCCATGACCGCAATGGATGTCTTGATTGAGCCTGTTGCGATTGAACTGACCTATTGGCAATGGGAGGCGGTCGCAGTACCCATGGAAAATTACCTTGCTTGGTTCGTTCTTAGCACACTTTTTGCCCGTTTAACAGCATCCGGTGATGTCCGTAATCCTTTGAGTGTCTGGGTTATTGTGGTGCTTTCGGTATTCTTTTTTGTTTTAGGATCGCTGTACGCGATGCAGTAAAAATGAAACCCCCGCTAAAAGCGAGGGTTTACGTTTATAATTAGGCCAGGGTACGGGCCTACCGGTCTTTCAGTTTCTTTAACTCTAGCTCCAGCTCTTCTAGTTTTCTTTCAATAGACTCCTTCATTTCATCGAGATTATCTTCAATGGATTCTTCTATCTCTTTCGCATCATAGTATTCAATAGTTGTACAGTCGGTGCAGGATAAACCCTCTGGCGTCATTTTCCAAAGGTGTCCCAGCATATCACCGTCGTACATGTCTTGTACGTTGCGAATGTCGTACATGATGTTTTCAATGCTCTCATCTAGGTAGACTGTCGCACCAATAGGTAAACGCAGCGTTACTTTCAAATCTTGTCCTCTGTACAACGATTCTTTCGGCACTGTGAAGTATTCGCTTAGTCGCAGTTCTTCTCCTACTTGTGCAGTAGGGTAGTCAAATGACTGTGCACGCTGACGGGCTTCCGAATGGTTACGACCACTAGCAGCATGTTTTAATTCAAGACTGGCAGTGGAGGACGTGGTCGCCTGTATATTGAACCTGACATTTTCAATATGCAGTAACGCATCTTCTACATCAAAGAAAAACCCTTGATTGTCTTCAAGAATATCTGCAGTGATTTCAAAACTCATGCCCGATAAAGTGATTTGATCTGTTTCGGTTGAGCGCTCTCTAAAGTCTGCAATGAGGGAACCTGCACTGATGAAAATGAGGATCAATCCAACGATGAAACTGGCAATACCGGAGAAGGAAAGGAGTTTAGAATTGGTCAATTCTCTTCCAAATATTTTAGCAAGGAAAACCACCAATGCAAACAAAGGCAGTAATAGTGTGAGTAATGTACCCACACGCAATGCGAGCAATCGCCATCCGCTACCAAAAATGGCTTGCGCGCCGTCAAGACCATAGATGTATCCGTTAAGGCTGATGAAGTTGAAACCGTCTAAATTCCACGTGCTGCCGAAAATCCCAAGCAACGCAACGATTAGGGTAAAAGCGATCATTGCTCCTGCAATGGCCAGCAAGACACCGATAAACTTAAAAATGAATGAAAAAATAGATCCGATTCCGTTCACTAGAAAAGAAACAAAACTGTTGACTCCCGATTTGATTTTCTCGGTGGAAGTATAATCTTCAACTTTTGTGAAAAGCTTCTCAATATTATTGAGATTTACAGCCTCACCACGCATTTGGAGTTTTTGAGCAGTCGTTTTGGCCTCCGGAATGGCGGCCCAAAGTATCACATAGGTTAGGAACCCAATACCCGTGAAAAAGAGTAAGATTAAAAACAGTACTCGAATCCAAACGGGGTCGATGTCAAAGTAAGCACCGATACCACTGCAGACTCCGCCAATCACCTTTTCGTCCGGATTTCTGAAGAACCGTCGGGTTTGTTTGCTGCTTGACTTTGGCGCGTCAGTTTCAGACTCATCTATGAAGGCTTCTGGTTGTCCTAAAGTCTCGATGATGAATTC
>CATITW010000271.1 GCA_949547975.1 Cryomorphaceae bacterium
AAACTAGCCAACAGCTTTATCATGGCCTATTTCGCTTCTCAAAACGGAAACAAAGACATCAACGAGAAGATGGAAAAAGGATATCGTTTGTTTACGGATGGTTTGCGTCAAGCAATGCCCGAGAAGACCTTCGCTCCTGATGCAAACTCTACGTTGCGCATGACTTGGGGTGTGGTAGGTTCGTACGCGCCGAAAGACGGTGTACACTATAACTACACTACAACGATCGAAGGTATCATGCAGAAGGAAGATCCGAGCAACCCTGAGTTTGTGGTGCCAGCGAAACTCAAAGAGTTGTACAACGCGAAAGACTACGGTCAGTATGCAGATGAGAACGGTGATTTGATCGTAAACTTCATCTCGAACAACGACATCACAGGTGGTAACTCTGGTTCTCCTGTAATTAATGGTGACGGTGAGTTGATCGGTACTGCGTTTGATGGAAACTGGGAAGCAATGTCAGGAGACATCTTCTTCGAAGACCAGTTGCAGCGCACCATCTCTGTAGACATACGTTACACCCTATTTATCATCGACAAATATGCAGGTGCTTCGCATCTGATCGATGAGATGACTGTGGTAAAAGGCAAGTCTAAAAAGAAGAAAAAGAAGAACAGAAGAAAGTAATTTCATCTAGTATTCCTCGAATATCAAGCCCCGATCAGCGTCAGTTGATCGGGGTTTTTTTTGTCCATTAAAAGAGGTTATTTTTCCAAGCTCTCCTCGACATAGTCAAGCACCTTGGTCATCAAATGCAAACGGTCTTTGCCGCGCACGTTGTGCGGGTGCATCGGGTAAGGGAAGAAATCCATCTGAATGCCTGCCTCGATGAAAGATTGTACCAAAGAGAGGTTGTGTTGCATCACGACCACGTCGTCGATCGTTCCGTGGATCAGTAAGAGCTCGCCGTTAAGGTTGTTCACGTGGTTGTGCAAACGGTTGGCAGCATAGCCTTCTTCATTTTCTTCTGGACGATCCATGTAGCGTTCGCCGTACATGACTTCGTAATATTTCCAATCGGTTACAGGTCCCCCAGCGATACCCGCTTTAAACGTTCCTGGTTGACGCAGCATGAGCGACGTGGTCATGAAACCACCGTAACTCCAACCGTGAACAGCCATACGGTCACCGTCTACATAGGGTAGGCTTTTAAGGTAGTCTACGCCGGCGAGCTGATCTTCCATTTCCACAGTTCCGAGCTGGCGGTGGATTTGCTGTTCGAATGCCGTTCCACGGTGCGCAGATCCCCTGTTGTCCAGGGTGAAAACGAGGTAGCCGCGGTTGGCAAATTCGTTCATCCACAACGGTCCTCCAGCATTCCAGCGGTGGGTAATCATCTGAGCATGCGGTCCGCCGTACACGTAGACGAGCACAGGGTATTTTTTAGTCGGGTCAAAATCAAAAGGCTTGTACAAACGGGTGTAGAGTGTACTTCCATCTGGCCCTTCTATGGTGCCCAATTCTGGCTTGCGAATGTTCGTACCCTCGAAAGGATCTTCGGCTTTGAGCAGCATTCGGCTCGCTGAGCCTGTATATAAACGTACTTGTTCTACGCGAGGAAGATCTACGCTTTGGTGGCTGTCGAAGAACCAAAGTCCACCGTCTTGAATCACTGGACTGTGGTAGCCCGTCCCTGAGGTGAGTTGCTTTTGGCGGCCGCGAAGCGAAACGCTGAACAAATGCTGGTCGCGCGGGTCTGCACCCGTTGCGGTAAATAGGATGTTGCCCTTGTTGTCGCGTCCGAGGATGCCAGTAGCGACGAAGTTATTGCGGGTTAATTGGCGTAGAAGCTTACCCTTAGTGTTGTAGAGGTAGAGGTTCATGAAGCCGTCGCGCTCGCTCATCCATACAAATGTGCTGTTGTCGATCCAGAATGCAGGGTGTTCTGGCTCGGCCCACTGCTCGTCGTCTTCACTAAACAGCGTACGGATTTTAGCTCCGCTGCGCGCATCGAAGGCTACTACATCAAAGTGGTTTTGCTCGCGATTAATGATGGCAAGAGTGATGATGGAACCGTCCGGAGACCAGCTTAGGTTCGTGAGGTACTGATCGCGCTGCTCGCCATCGGTGTCGAGGTATACAGGAGCGTCCATGCCTTTGCGGTAGACCCCTACTCGGGCATATTCAGAGCCTTGACCGGCCATCGGATATTTCACCGGATTCAGTGCCCCGGGCGTAGCGGTGATATCTAGAAGCGGATAGTCGGCGACCGTGCTTTCATCTTTTTGATAGAATGCGATGGCATCTCCCTCTGGCGACCAAAAAAGGCCGTTAGTGATGCCAAACTCGCTGCGCGCTATGGCTGCACCTGCAACGATGTTCTCGTCTTCGAATGCGGTGACTTCGCTGGTGGTTCCGTCGTTCCAGCTGACTTTCACGTTATTTGCGACGGTGTAAGCGGCGTTTAATGTGCTCGAATGAATGGAGACATTGCTGGCCTTTGGATCGAGATGTGTTTTTGCTTCAAGACGTCCGCTGAGGTCGTAGGTGAAAATTTGGTATTCACTCTGGAAGTAAAAGGTGGAATCGTCGTGCCAGTCGATCATCCAAAGCCCAGGTAGGCTACGGTATTTCTCACCCAACTGTGCATTGATCTGCTCTGTGGTGATGGTCGGGTATTCGGTATCGCCATCGGTATCTACGATAACCAATTCTTGATACCCCTTCGCATTAAAAGAGTAGGCATCCACTTCAGGAAGCCATTTAAACATCGGAGTACTCTTTGGGTAGTAGTTGCGTCCTTTTAACACAGCACTCTCTAAGCTAAGCTCCGTCTGTGCCCATCCAGTCATTGCTGCAAAACACGCAGCAATAAGAAAAGCAGTTTTCTTCATTTGGGTTTATTTTGAAATGTCTGAATCTATGTTTCCATCGACCAAGCGGATGATGCGCTTGGCGTGTTGTGCGATATCTTCTTCGTGTGTAACGAGCACCACAGTGTTTCCGGCCGCTTGAATGTCGTCAAAAAGCTTCATGATCTCTACGGAAGTCTTTGAGTCCAAATTCCCCGTCGGCTCATCCGCGAGAATCAGTGCGGGTTTGTTGACCAAGGCACGTGCTACGGCAACGCGCTGGCGCTGCCCCCCTGAGAGCTGGTTCGGTCGGTGGTCCATGCGGTCTGCGAGGCCTACTTGCTCTAGTACTTCCGCCGCTCGAGCGAGGCGATCCTCCTTATTCATTCCCGCATAGATCAGCGGAAGGGCCACATTTTCAAGGGCCGTGGAACGGGGGAGGAGGTTAAATGTTTGAAATACAAAGCCGATCTCACGGTTGCGAATCTCGGCCAATTCATTGTCGTTCAGCGAACTCACATCCGTACCGTTCAGTTTGTACGATCCGGCGGTAGGGGTGTCTAAACAACCCAGCAAATTCATCAAGGTGGACTTACCCGACCCGGAAGGCCCCATCAATGCGACATACTGGTTTTTGGAAATGTCTAGATCAATGCCTTTTAAAACATGAACAGTTTGCGCGCCCAATTTAAAGTCTCGGGTAATATCGCGAAGTTGGAGGATGGCTTCAGTGGAATTCAACATAGTCGTCTAATGGGGGTTAGGAGCTCTAAAATAGCTATTCGTCTGCAAATTCGCTGAGTTCCAACCACCTCATTTCCTTTTCATCGAGTTCCGCAATGACTTCTTGCACTTCTGCGGCAGCGCGAAGGACCTCATCCGGGTCCTGGTCCGTGCCTTCAAAGACGCTATTCAACGCATCACGACGTGCTTCTAATGCAGCAATCTGTTCGGGCAATTCTTCCCACTCACGCTTCTCGTTGAAGTTGAGTTTGGTTTTCACCTTCTCCTTTTTCGTCTCTTTCTCCTGAACCAATTCCTTCGGAGCGGCCGTACTGATCGCTTCGATCCTTTTTTGATCCTCGCGCCATTCGTAGTACCTCCCGTTAAAGTCCTTGATACGGCCCCCGCCTTCAAACACAAACAAGTGATCACAGAGCTTGTCGAGGAAATAACGGTCGTGACTCACGACCAGCAAACAACCGGGGAAGTCTTCAAGAAACTCCTCTAGGGCTTGCAAGGTGAGAATGTCCAAGTCATTTGTGGGCTCATCAAGAATCAAGAAATTGGGATTCTTCATGAGAATAGTAAGCAAAAATAGGCG
>CATITW010000272.1 GCA_949547975.1 Cryomorphaceae bacterium
CCATCGCCATCCGGCTTGTAGCAGTTTCCAGACTTCGTTCCAAACCAAGAGCTTAAGAACGTATCGAACACGACTTCACACATCGTGTAGACGCCGTAGTACTCTGCGCCACTGCCTTTATCGATATAGATTTCATAGTACGCCGTGCGCACTGCCGGTACGCCGAAACTGCGGAACACATCGTCAGCGGCTTTTTCACGCATCAGTGAAGGGTCGTTGTAGTTGCTGCTCATCGACAGCTCCTTGAAGCCGTAAAAGCGCTGGTCAGTAACGCTCGTATCGATGTCTTCCCAACGGTCGAAATCAAAGCGTAGTGGCAGTTTACCTGAGCTATTGGTCAAAGACGAATTTCCCTTGTAACGCACACCCACTCGCGGCCAAACGAGTCCGTTGTAATGCACCTCACATTCAAAATAATCTGGGGATTCTACATCACCGACACCACCACCTGGGCCACCACCACCGGGACCGCCGCCACCCGGACCGCCGCCTGTACCGATAATGTCCGTGAGGTTAGACTGCATGTCTGCCCATTCCTCGGGGGTGAAGATCAGATCCATACGGTGGACGATGTCTTGCTCGAAAACCACATCATAATTGGCCGCGAAACCATTATCGTGCGTAGGGCTCTTATCGTCGGGAATGACAATGACTTTCTTGCACGAAGCAAGCAGGGCGATGCCCACCAAAGGGAGTATAAGTGTGCGGAAATTTTTCATGACTTAGTAGGTTTTAAAGGAATATTTCAGTCGAGCACCGACAATGTGACTCGAGAGGGGATAGGTTTCGAACAGCTCACGTTCCACCCTATAAAAGGCCGAGATGCGAGTAGATTTTGACAGCTTGTACGAAGTCGATAACGTACCGCGAAGTTTGTTTGGCGTAGCGATCGCATCGGTTTCCGAAAACAGTTCTACAGCAAGCGACGGGTCCAATTTCCAATCGCGAACATTGTACCCCACTTTCGCCTTTGCACGCATCACATTACGCGGCACATCCGTAGAATCGTTCACGATAGTCCGGCTTTGGAAACGTAGACGGTATCCAAAGTCAAAGCGCCCAAGCTCGTACCCATAACCTGCATCCACATTCCAGCGCAGGCGCGGCTGAAAAACCGAATCCTTAGCAACGCTTGCATAACGCAAAGCACCGCCTACATACAGCTCATTCTTCCACGTGTACGCACCCGAAAGCTGCGAAAAAGACTGCTGCAACGCACTAGAGTTGTCGTTAAATCGAAACTGCTGCTCTGCGCGAATCTTTACGCGTTTACTCACCTTGGCCTGAAACTGCAAGGAGCTCCACGTTTCAAAATCGCGTACGGTGATGTACTGGTCCTGTGCCAGCGAGTAGAGCGGTGATAGCACAAACAGCCCTACAGCCAGCAGTACCGCATTTCGTTTATTTTTGAGAGGAAACTTCATAAGTGATCTTGATTTTAGCGGTTTCGCGGGCGTAATTCACATCGCCCACTTCTAGGTGTGTGATGGCTAATCCGGTGAGTTCTTTCAGCTCTTCCATGAGCATATGCTGGTCCTGCGGTTTGAGGTATTTGAGGTCATTCCAGAGGAGCACTTTGCGTTTTTGTGTGGCGTGCACCCAGCGTCTTTCGATGATGAACAGGGCTAAAAGCACGGTGAGGTTCGCGCCAAAGATCTCTGCATAGCTCATTTTAGAATTGGCCAAAGAGTTGATGACACTGACGCCGATCACCACAAATAAATAGGTCATTTCTTTGATGTCTATCGTGTCCGTGCGGTAGCGAAGTATGCCGAAAATGGCGAACAAACCCAGCGCCATTCCAAGGTCGAGCTCAAACTTCTTCAAGGTGAAGCAGAGGAAGAACACGATGATTCCGATCATATAGAAGGTAAACACAAATTCGCTCTTGTTCGAGCGGCGCTTGTAGAGCCACGAAATGATGAGGGACAGGAAGATAAGGTCGATCGTCAACCGAGCGAACATCTTGTAAAAGTCGTTGTCGAATATGGGGATATCCAGAAATTCCATAGTGGCGGGTTAAGCTACGGTGCGGTTTATAGGGGCGCACTGTCACTTTTTAGACTCCGCAGGTGGAGCAAAGTTTAATTGGACAACCACAAAAATTTACGACCCCGCCAAAGGCGAACCGAAAATGCCCACAGCCATCTCCGCCCACAGCACGAGAAACATCAAAAAGAGTAGCGCCATAACAGGCCAGCGGCTTTTTTTTGGAAGCGAACGCCAGAGCATCATTTCGACGGTGGTGACCACAAACACGAGCGCCCCGCCGATCACAAAATCGCTCAAGGACCAGTGCACCTCGGAGCTCACCAAACCGGCAATAAAAGGGACACTTAATAGCGCAGCGGTAAGGACTGCGGGATAAAAGTAAAACGGGCGACCTGCGGTACTCATAGGTAATAAAAAAATGGGTTAAGCTTCTAGGAAGATAACGAAAAAACCCCAACGCTTAGCGCCGGGGTTCCTGATAATGAGGTGTTAAAGTCGTTTAGTCGCGGACTAAGATGGCTCCAAAGCCACCCCCTGACGCCAAGCGAATGTGAAATACATCGCCTTTGGTAAAGGTCTTGGTTTCGATCACAAGATCGTACGGATTGTTCTCCCAGTCAGCCGTATCGCCGTCACGGTAAATGATCGCCGTGTAGCTCGCACCCTCCTCCAAGAAGTCCAGGTTGAGATCCAATGTTCGCTCTTGATCTGCATTCACTCCACCCAGGTACCAATTCTCATTGTCCTTCGGCGTACGTGCCCAAACCGCATATTCGCCGACTGCTCCGGCGAGTGGCAAAGAGACTTTCCAGTCCACAGCCACATCCTTGATGAACTGCAACCAGTCTAAATGTGCCTCGTAATACTCCGGTAAATCACACGCCATCTGGATTGGAGATGGAACTACGACATACAGTCCAAGCTGCTGCCCGATGGTACTGCGAACGCGATTTTTCCCTTCCGGACCGCTCTGCGTTTCCAGGTTGAACACCCCAGGGGTGTAATCCATCGGTCCACTCAAAAAGCGCGTAAACGCCATAGAAGGAATGTGATCGACGAAATTTCCTCCTTCGATGCTCCACGCGTTAAACTCCTGACCGCGAGCACCTTCACGTGCTACCCAGTTCGGCCAAGTACGCTCTAAACCCGTTCCTTTGATCGGTTCGTGTGTATTCACCGCAATCTGATAGTCGAAAGCACGTTGCACGGCGTTGTTGTAATGATTCACCATCCATTGCCCATGGTGGAACTCCCCTTTTGGAAGAAGCGGTCCCACATAACCCGATTTCACCAAGTGAATGTCGTTCGCCTGCATCAGCGCATAGGCCGTATCCATCTGCTGGTCATAGGTGCGTGGTGCCGCCGAAGTTTCGTGGTGCATCACAAGGCTGACCCCTTTACTCTTCGCATACTCTTGAAGCGTGGCCAAGTCATAATCGGGGTACGAGGTCACAAAATCGAACACACCTTCACGATCGTCAAACCCGATCCAATGTTCCCAACCTGTGTTCCAGCCTTCCACGAGCACACCCGAAAACCCATGTTCTGCAGCAAAGTCGATGTAGCG
>CATITW010000273.1 GCA_949547975.1 Cryomorphaceae bacterium
TACGGAAAGAGAAGGTAGGCAAGCAGTCCGATAGCAATATCTAATGCACCTAAAGCGCCCAATAGAGGGAGTACATCTTCAAAGGATACACCGACCATTGCTTGGATGTTTATCGTACTTGTTAATTTAAGCACTGGAAACATGAGCGGAATCGCTAGGATGGTGCTCAAAGTGGCGTTTCCAGCAGTACGAGAGGCGATCCCGTTGGTCAGGGTGAGCACTACGCTAAAGCCGATGCTTCCCAGTAATAGGCCCAGTGCGAAGACGCCTGGGTCATACACGCTGTTCCCGTAGAAAAAGGTAAAGAGCATCCAGGTGGCTAGTGCTAACACGGCCATGTAGCTCGCGTTGAACAGCAGTTTCGCAATGATGGTAGGCCCAGGGCCGGCCACGGTTTGGTAGTAATAGAAATAGTCTGACGATTCTAATTCGAAGCTTCGGCTGCTTTGGGTAACCGCTGCGAAGAAAACAACGACCCATAGAAGTGTGTTCCAGGTGTTGTCTGCTGCATTATTTCCACCAAGTAAATAGATCAGGTAGGTGATGCCGATCAGGTAGAGTCCCAAAGAAAACAAGGCATTTGAATTCCGCAGCTCTTGCTGAAAGAATCGTTTAATCAAGGGAAGGATTTGTGTCATGCGTGTTTTTCCTGGGTGTGCTCTTCTGCAGTAGCGCAAACTATATCTTAGCGGTATTGTTAGCTGTAAAACCTTAACAAAGATACAATGAAAAAATACCTCGCCTTAGGGCTTCTCATCGCGGCATGTAGTGGTCCGGAAACAGAATTGGCAACTGCTGAATATGCCATGAATTCAACTCAAACAACCAAAGCACCTATGGAAGCAACTTCATTTTACGATCTGAAAGCCAAAACGATTGACGGCGCAGATTTCGATTTTTCAACACTTAAAGGCAAGCGAGTACTCATCGTCAATGTAGCCTCACGTTGTGGATACACTCCGCAGTACGAAGGTTTGCAAGAGCTGCATGAGGCGTACGGAGGTGATTCGTTTGTTATTCTAGGTTTTCCTTCCAATGATTTTGGCGGTCAAGAGCCCGGGAGTGAACTCGAGATTAAGAGCTTTTGTAAGGCCAATTATGGGGTGACTTTTCAAATGATGAGCAAAGTGAAAACTGATGGTAAAAAAGGCGATCCAATCTACCAATGGTTGTGTTCGAAAGAGCGCAATGGTGTGGACGATGCAAACGTGAGCTGGAACTTTAATAAGTTTTTGATTGACGAGCAAGGAAATTGGGTAGCACACAAATCCTCAAGAGTGAAGCCGATGAGCGAAGAAATCACGAACTTTGCCCAAGGAAAATAACCGTACATGAAATTAGATATTCTAGCATTCGGAGCGCATCCGGATGATGTGGAGCTCGGTGCCGGCGGTCTGCTTGCAACGCATGCTCAAAAAGGCGCATTAACCGGTATTGTAGATTTGACACGCGGCGAAATGGGTACGCGAGGAACTCCGGAGATTCGTGACGAAGAAGCGAAAGAAGCGGCACGTATTTTAGGTTGCGCTGTTCGTGAAAACTTGCAGATGCCAGACGGACAAGTCAGTTACGACCATGAAAGTCAGCTCCAAGTAGCTAGGGTGATTCGTAAGTATCGGCCGGAGATCGTCCTGATGAACGCGCCTACGGATCGCCATCCGGATCACGGTAGAGCGTCTCGCTTGGTCGAGGAGGCGTGTTTTATTGCAGGATTGCATAAGATCAGCTGTACCGATGAGGCAGGGGAGGAATTGGCCCCGTGGCGTCCAAAAACCATGTATAAGTACCTGCAATTCTACAACTTAGAGCCTGATCTACTTGTAGATATTAGTGCAGGAATGGAAGCGAAAACGCAAAGTATTTTGGCGCATAAATCACAGTTTTATGACCCGAATAGCAAGGAGCCAGAGACGGTGATCGCCAGCAAAGGTTTTTTAGACTCTGTCACAGCGCGAGCCATGGATTGGGGAAGAATCATCGGTGCAAAATATGCGGAACCGCTCATCACAGTTCGCCATGCAGGTGTCGAAGATTTACGAGCAATAAAGTAAGTTTCTCGATATGAGAAATTCTCAAATGAGACCTTCGTTTTTTATTTAAAAAAAAGTATGTACTTTTGGAGGAATAAACACGATTAGATTATGAAACCAAAAGCAGTAGTAGATTACTTGCGCAGTAATCAAAACAACAACAAAACGCTAAAGTCGTTATTCGCAAGCCAATTCTTAGGTAAGTTTTCTGAAGACGAGCTTAACGGATTGAAAAAGTCGATCGACAAAGAAATCACAAGTCGTCAGCAGAGCGCTGTAGACGAAAAAATCGCTTACCTCCAGTCTTTGGGTTACAAAGTAGAGAAGTAATCGCTTTAGATTTCTTTCCAAATAAAAAGCCCGTGTAGCAGTCAGTTACACGGGCTTTTTTTGTGAAGTAAACGCTCGTTTAGTCTCGCAGCAATGAAAAGTAATATGCGAGTGTGGTGAGTGACGCAAGCGCCGCAACAAGGTAGGTGCGCGCTGCCCACGACAAAGCGTCTGATGCCTTGGTGTGTTCTTGTGTGGTAATCATGCCCGAGGTGGTGAGCCAGGCAAGGGCACGGTTAGAAGCGTCGTATTCTACAGGCAAGGTGATCAGGGATACTGCAGTAATGACGGTTTGTGCGGCGATCAAGACCCAAATCATCGTATTGTAGCCGAAAAGACCTAAGAAACTCATTCCAA
>CATITW010000274.1 GCA_949547975.1 Cryomorphaceae bacterium
CCCGCATAGGTCAACGCATCTACGTTGATGATGCGGTAATCGCTGTATTTGTTTACAAACAAACGAACGACGTGAGATCCAATAAATCCGGCGCCTCCGGTGATGATGATGTTTTTCATTCGGGTGCTTCTTATATAGAGGATAAAACTAAGAATTAAAGAGCAAAAGGATTATAATGTGGAATTCGATAACGACGAATTTCTCTAATAGTGGTATCTACACGAGATAACTTGGATGGCATCTTCGTGATAGCGGTATACAAGCCTATGCTCTCTCGTGATTCTTCGACTCCAAAGGCCTCCGAGGTCGTGCTTAAGTGCTTCTGGTTTACCAATTCCTTCAAAAGGTGTCCGACGTGTGCTCTCAAGGACTTGATTTAGCTTTTTAAGCACCTTCGTATCGTTCAAGACCCAGTATTGGTAATCTGCCCATGCACTCGGCGTGAAAAGGATTTTATTGCTATTGCTCATTGACCTGCCATTCAATGAGCTTGCCGCCTAACTCTTTCATACTGGCATATAGATGATCTGCATTCGCCTTCGATTTCAGCAAATGCATGGTTTCAAGCATTTGATTGTATTCTTCTATCGATAAGACTACGGCACCGTTGCCTGTTTTGCGTTTTAGTATGATGATTTCATTGTTCTCTTCGACTTCATCGAGGAATTTCTTGAGGTCTTTTCTGAATTCAGAAAAATTGGCAGCTATCATAATTAAGTACTTTATTAAGTACAAATTTACAAAACGCCAACTCGCCTTCCAAAGAATGTGGAAAAGAGAAAGTTATCGACGGAAGTTTACAATGGGAAAGGACTTTCCGTTTTGGACTCCCTTGGTGTGTAATGCAGTATTTCTAAAAGAAACGGTCATTCCGTTTACAAGGTTGTAATGGCTACTTCCAACGTTTAAAGCAAGTCCATTCAATCGGTCTCTGCCTTACCGGGTTGATAGGTTAGCAAATATCATTTTGGGCCATCCAAAACAGGGATATGAGGGCTTGGTTCTAAATAAGTAGAGCCACACTGAGAATAAGCTCGAGTAGCTGAGAAGCCTAAGCTAAAATTGGAGAGCAAGTGACCTAGAATTGAATCTGGATATTCAATAGTAAATGAATGATCTTTTTGAGTCAAGATGATGTTTATTCGAGCATGGTCCAAGACACCATCGGTATTGAAATAGAGAAGGTAAGAGAAGGACGACGCTGGGGCTTTAATTTCCTCGCTTACTTTCATAAGTTCGAGAATGACGGGGCGAATCGCAATACTAAATATGCTATCAAATTCGGGCCTCGAAATAGTTGTGAGGTTGCTTGCCGAATCTGTGGAAAATGCCACGGGGTATAGACTATCAAGCTTGGTTAAAGGCAATGTGCTTAGCGAATCTACAGGGGCATAGGTATATCCCTGTCCGAAAACAGGACTACTAAAAAGTACTGCGATGATCCCTATGACAATTTTATTCATTCTTTAAACTCTGCTCAAAATTCCAAGCATCGCGTAGCATATCTTCTAAAGTCTTCTCTGGAGTCCAACCTAAAACGCGCTGCGCCTTCGCAATATTCGCATACACCGCAGGAACGTCTCCTTCTCTTCTTGGAGCCAATTCATACGCAATCTCAATCCCTGTGGCAGCCTTAAACGCATGAATCATCTCCAGGACAGTCGATCCGTTACCTGATCCGAGATTGATCACGTCAAAACCAGCAGTCTTGCCATCCACCAAGTTTTGTACGGCTAAAATGTGGGCTTTTGCAATGTCAATCACATGAATGTAATCGCGAACGCACGATCCGTCACGGGTATCATAATCGGCTCCGAAGACGCGCAATTTTTCACGTTTCCCGATCGCGGTTTCCGTAATGTACGGCACCAAATGATGCGGCTCGCCGTCTTGAAATTCACCAATAATGCTGGAAGGATGCGATCCAATCGGATTGAAATAACGCAAACTCAATACGTCAACCGCTCCGGTATGCGCAAAGTCGCGAAGAATCTCTTCACCCATTTTTTTCGTGTTCCCGTACGGACTTTCTGCTGGCTGAACCGGAGTACTCTCATCCACGTGCGGATGATCGGGCGTACCATAAACCGTACACGAGCTTGAGAAAACGATATTTTTAACACCATACTCCTGCATACTCTGCAGCAAATTCATGGTGCTCACTAGGTTGTTCTGGTAATACTTCAGGGGCAGATCTACACTCTCGTTCACGAGCAAGAATGCAGCAAAATGAATGGTTCCCGCAATGGTCGGGAACTCCTCGAATACAGCATCAATCTCCGATTTATTGCACATTTCCACTTGGCGGAAGATGATTTCTCGACCTGCCAACTGCTCAATACGGCTTTTGACCTCGATCGGGCTTTCGCTAAGATTGTCAATAACGATCGGCTCGTATCCCGCTTCGATCAACTCTACCACAGTGTGCGAACCGATGTAGCCTAATCCGCCGGTGACTAAAATGTGTACCATGAATGTTCTTAAGTTTTGGTTGGTGCCCCTAAAGGTCTATTTTCTGCTGTAGTCTGCAAAATCTCGGTGTTCCTTTCTGTACAGACGTTCATCCGGCAGACTTTTAAACCACTCATAAGTCAATTTCAACCCCTCTTCACGCATCACCTTTGGTTCCCATCCTAACAATTCCTGTGCTTTGCTGATGTTCGGTTTACGCTGCATTGGATCATTCACAGGCAGCTCTTTGTACACGACTTTTTGATCGGTTCCAGTGAGCTCCATGATCTCCTCCGCGAATTCGCTGATGGTGATCTCATGCGGATTGCCGATGTTCACCGGCTCGCTATGGTCGCTCATCAATAATCGGTAAATACCTTCGATCAAATCGTCCACGTAACAGAACGAACGGGTCTGTGAACCGTCGCCAAAAACGGTGAGGTCTTCCCCACGCAAGGCTTGTCCGATAAAGGCCGGCAATACACGCCCGTCATTGAGTCGCATGCGAGGTCCGTAGGTGTTGAAGATGCGCACAATACGCGTCTCCAAGCCGTGGTAGGTGTGGTAGGCCATGGTCATGGCTTCCATAAAGCGCTTGGCTTCATCGTACACACCACGTGGCCCGACAGGGTTGACGTTCCCCCAGTACTCCTCGGTTTGCGGATGCACGAGCGGATCTCCATAAACTTCCGAGGTCGATGCAACAAGGATACGCGCGTTCTTAGCAAGGGCTAAACCTAGCAAGTTGTGCGTCCCCAAGGAGCTCACCTTTAAAGTTTGGATCGGGATCTTCAAATAGTCGATCGGCGAGGCCGGCGAAGCAAAGTGAAGGATGTAATCTAATTCTCCGGGTACATGTACGAAATTGGACACGTCGTTGTTGTAAAACGTGAAGAGTGGATGACCGATCAGGTGCTCCAAATTCTCCATATTCCCCGTGATCAGGTTGTCCATCCCAAGAACGTCGTAGCCTTCGGCGATGAAGCGGTCACACAAATGAGACCCTAAGAAGCCCGCGGCTCCGGTGATTAAAACTCTTGGCATCTCAGTTATGCTTTTTCGACGATTTTCTCGCCCATTCCTATTCCGAAATAATCGTATCCGTGTTCGATGAGGGTTTCGCTGCGGTAGAGGTTACGACCATCAAAAATCACTTTGTTGTTCATGGCTGCTCCTACTTTTTCCCAGCTTGGTACTCTAAATTCAGACCATTCGGTGATCAGTGCTAAAGCATCGGCGCCTTGAACAGCGTCCATATCGCTCTCGCAGTACGTGATGCGATCGCCTAGCTGGTGCTTGGTTTCTTCCATCGCTACTGGGTCATAAGCACGAACGTTCGCACCGGCCTCTAACAAGAGATTTGCAATCACTACTGAAGGCGCTTCACGCATATCATCGGTGTTCGGTTTGAAGGACAATCCCCAGAAGGCAATCGTTTTGCCTTGAAGGTCTCCACCGAAGTACGCGTTGATTTTATTGAAAATGACACTCTTCTGGTCGTTGTTGACTTCTTCAACCGCCTCGAGAATACGCATCGTATGGCCGTTCTCACGTCCGGTACGGGCAAGTGCCTTCACATCTTTTGGGAAACACGATCCACCATAGCCGATACCCGGGTAGATGAATTTATTTCCGATGCGCGGATCGGAACCGATACCACGGCGTACAAGGTTGACATCTGCACCCATGATCTCACACAGATTTGCGATGTCGTTCATAAATGAAATCTTGGTCGCGAGCATCGCGTTCGCCGCATATTTAGTCATCTCCGCAGATGGGATGTCCATAAAAATCACTGGGTGACCGTTCAAAGTGAAGGGGCGGTACAGCTTGTCCATGATTACTTGTGCTTCTTCACTGTCCACAC
>CATITW010000275.1 GCA_949547975.1 Cryomorphaceae bacterium
GATACCCTGTTCCCACGAGTGCTGCGTAACAACCTGCTCTCGCAGCTTCCTTATTTGAAAAAGCAAAACTTAAAGTTTGAGCAGTACGCAGGAAAGAGTGTGTTCGAGGTGTTCGACACGTTGCAGCTCGAACGCAGTGCGCTCTTGCAAGTACAGACGCTGAGAACGACCGTGTATTACAACAACGAAGGCGTGTTTACCCCACATGAATTGCCGGTACATGCGCAAGTAGCGCCCGTGTATGCAATAGAAGTGGTGGACGTGAATAACGACGGACACCAGGACCTTTTGCTCGGAGGGAATTTATTCGAAGTGCAGCCGGAATGGGGCCGATATGACGCCTCGCGAGGTACCGTACTTTTAGGTGACGGCGCTCGTAATTTTACGGCAGTACCGATCGCCGAAAGTGGCTGGAATTTGGACGGTCAGTTGCGCGATATCGTCGCCTTTGACCACGACGGACAAACGCAAATTCTGATCAGTAGGCTCGAAGGTCCGATCGAGGTGTATAACATAACTCAATAATCATGAAGCATTTTAAAGTACTCGTTCTGTTGCTCTTTTTCTCCTGTCAACGTCAAGCACCTACCACCCTTTTTGTGGACGTTGCTGAAAAATCAAGAATACACTTTGCTAACACACTTGTGGAAGACGAGCAAAACAACATTCTTGAGTATCTCAATTTTTACAATGGAGCAGGGGTTGCCGTGGCGGACTTTAATAACGACGGTTTAGAAGATATTTATTTTGTTGGTAATAGAACTGAGAATGAGTTGTACTGGAATCAAGGAAATTGGAAATTTAAAGAAGGAGCAGCTGACGCTGGAGTAACAGGAAGCTCAGATTTCCAAAACGGGGTAAGTGTTGTTGATATTAACGGTGATGATTTCATGGATATTTATGTCAGCGGGGTCCACTACAAGCATTGGTCGAGTAAAGGTGAGTTGTACATTAATCAAAAAGATGGAACATTCGTAGAATCCGCAGAAGAATTCGGATTAGATATTAGGGGTTACGGAACTCAAACGTTGTTTTTCGACGCCGACAACGATGGTGACTTGGATCTCTATGTCTTGCGTCACAGTGTTCACCCGTCCGGTAAATTTAACAAAGCCAGTCAACGAAATTTTAAGGACGCTGCCGCCGGAGATCTGTTTCTCTTGAACGAAGGAAGTACACAAACACCACGCTACGTGGACAAGTCGGAAGAGTTTGGAATACTTCAATCCCAAATAGGCTATGGACTTTCAATAGTCGCGGCCGATTTTAATATGGACGGCTTTTATGATCTATATGTTAGCAATGACTTCAATGAAAATGACTATCTCTATTTGAATGTCAAAGGCGAGAAGTTTGAGTTGTCAACTGGCGAAAGCTTTAGGACAAATAGTGAATTTAGTATGGGGTCAGACGTTGGCGATCTCAATAAAGACGGACTTCCAGATTTATTCACTTCTGACATGAAACCTTGGGATGAGGTAGAAAGGAAAAATGCCTTGGGTTCGGATGCGTTTCACATTCACAAATACAAACGAGGTCAAGGATACGTGGAGCAATTTCCTAAAAACAGCTTGCACTTAAGTCGTGGTACGCTCCACTCTGCTCATGCGAATACTCCTGTTTTCGAGGATGCTGCCGCCCTACTTGGTTTAGAAGATACGGACTGGACATGGGGCGTCCTCATTGAAGACTTTGACGGTAATGGCGCCGAAGATATTTACATCACAAATGGAATAAAGCGAAGGATGAATGACCTTGATTTTATCCAATTTCTTGCGAATGCTTCAGCGAGTGCAACCAGCGCCGAGCAAATCTATAAACAGATGCCGCCTGGAATCATGCCAAACAGGTGTTTTGCTTTTGACAGTGCGAACCATTGGAACGTAACGGAAGTAAGTCAAGAATGGGGACTAGACTTTCTTGGCTACTCAAATGGATCCGCAGTAGGCGATTTCGACAATGACGGTAGACTCGATATCGTCGTTAACAATTTAGACTCAAGGGCCTCTTTGTATCGGAATTTCCTAGGTAAACCACAAACAATCGTAGATGTAGGTCAGAAAAGAGTGAAGTACCAATTAGAAACGCATGCCATCGACAGAAATATAGGAACACGTTCGTGGCTGAGTAACAGCACGAGCAGAATTGCCGCTGGTAGCTCTAAATTCATTTCCATAGAGTGGAGCCCCGGCAAAATAGAACGTTTTGACTTGACAAAGAATCAAGTAAACTTTTTAGCACCAGGCAAAGGCCGTGAAAGTTCCTTTGATAGTACCTTGTTCTTCCGTCGCACGAACTTTCCTGACACCCTGCGCCTCGAGCACCGCGAAGATGCCTACACCAGCTTTGTCCAAACGCCACTGCTGATCGAAGGGGTGGACGAGCTTGGACCCGCAGCAGAACTTTTTGACCAGCAGGTATTCATCGGGGCAAGTACTCGCAAGTCACCAAGCTGGTGGAATCCCGCTACTGGAGACACTACGCACATCCTCCGCGATCGCAACTATGAAGATGTAGATGCGGCCGTGATTACCCTAGGAACGGGAGAAAAGGCGCTTGTAGTGGTAAGTGGTGGAAGTGCTGCACCTAACGAAAGTCCGGCCTATCGCGACCGCATGTACCTGCAAGCGAACGGACGCAGCGTGCTGCTCGAAGGAAGCGGAACGAATGCCTCGTGTGTAGCGGTTGTGGATGCGAACGGCGACGGGATAGACGACCTGTTCATCGGCGAACGTAGCGTATGGAACGACTATGGAGCATTACCCGAACATGCGCTCTACCTTGGAAATAAAGACGGGAGTTTAACGCCTGCGCGACCAGAATGGCTGAACCATTTCGGGATGATTACTGACGCTGCTGTGGGCGATGTTACGGGCGATGGCAGGGCAGATTTAGTAGTTGCTACGGACTGGAGCGCAGTACAAGTGATCGATTTTACGCAAGAGCGGATTTTCCCGAAGCACATTTCGAGCAACGGCTGGTGGCGTCATGTATCGCTCGTGGATTTGGACGGGGACAACGACCTGGATGTGATTGCTGGTGGATTTGGCCAAAACCACGGACTTACGGTGAGCAACCACGACCCGATCGAGCTGTGGATAAAGGATTTTGACCGCAACGGCGACCGTGATTTCATTTATGCCTACACGAACCAAGAGGTGCGTTACCCGCTGTTCGGACGGGATGAACTGATCAAGGAAAGTGTCCAATTCCGCAAACTATACCTCAAAAACCGCACATTCGCAGGGAAGACCTTCGAAGAATTGTTCACCGGGAAAGACCTCAGCGGAGCGGACCTCCTGCACATCAGCTTTAGCGGTTCCGCCGTGCTCTGGAACGAGTTTGGCCATTTCTCACAACAAGCATTGCCCGATGAATTCCAGCAAGGCCCCATAAACGCAAGC
>CATITW010000276.1 GCA_949547975.1 Cryomorphaceae bacterium
CCGCTTGAGAAGCAGATGATGGGCTACCAAACCGGATCGTACCCCGAGCAGCCCGTAGTTCCGCTTCAACAGGCGCGTAAGCGTGCTTCGGACGAGTTGTACGCTATGCGAAAATCTGCAGCAGTTCGCGGAGAAGGCAGCCGACTATTGCACCGACATGTCAACCCCGGACCACGAAAAAGCTAGGATTCTTCGACCAAACGGAACCCTTCGCCGTGTACGTTCTCTATTTTCAGACGCCCGTCTACTTTTAAATACTTGCGCAATTTTGCGACATAAACGTCCATCGAGCGCCCAGTGAAATAGTTGTCCTCCTTCCAAATGTTCAAGAGTGCTTTTGAACGCGGTAACAATTGATTCTTGTGCACCACCAGCAGCTTAAGTAAATCACTTTCCTTTGGACTTAAGCGGGTGGTTTCCCCCTCGCGCTGCAACTGGCGAATTTTTGGCAAAAACGTGAATGACCCCAGTAAAAGCTCATCCGGTTCCTCGTCCATTTCCGAGATTTTGCGACCGATAATCGCCTGAATCTTGTATAACAGTACGTCTGTATCGAACGGCTTGACCAAATAGTCGTCAGCCCCAGCGGCATAGCCCGCAATGATGTCCTCTTTTTGGCCCTTTGCCGTTAAGAAAATAAGCGGCTGTCCGTTGTCTATTTCTTTGACCTCCGTAGCTAAGGTGATGCCGTCTTTCTTGGGCATCATGATGTCAAAGATGCACAATTCGAAGGTCCCCTGTTTGTATGCACGCAAACCCTGAACACCGTCGCGTTCTAGGGTAACTTCATAGTCGTTAAACGATAATGTGTCGCGAAGCAGGTTGCCGAAATTGACATCGTCTTCTACTAATAAAATGCGTTGCTTGTCCATAAGAATGCTTATTTGTGAGGTTCTATAGGGAGGTGTATGGTAAATACGGAGCCCGCAGCTGTTGCGCTTTGAACGCTGATGCTACCGCCGTGTTTTTCTATAATTTCTTTCACGAAAGAGAGGCCCAAACCGTGTCCTTTGACGTCGTGAATATTTCCTTTTGTGGCACGGAAGAAGCGGTCAAACACTTGACTCAACGTCTCCTCATCCATACCTATACCGCGGTCTTTGACGATAATGGTATACTGGTCCTGTTCTTGCGCGAGACTGACCGAGATTTGTGGGGCATCCGTACTGTATTTGATGCCGTTGTCGATAAGATTCGTGAGTGCGCTTTTGAATTGGGTAGCGTCGCCTAAAATTTGATAGTCGCCACTGCGAACGCTCAGATCGATCCAACCGTTGCGTTGGCTGACCGCAAGCTTAAAATGCTCGACAGCCTCCTCTACCACCCGTTCTATGGACATCGGCGCAAGGTCGAGGGTCAGTTCTTCTTTATCCATCATCGACATCTGCAATACACTTTCCATCTGTGCATTCATGCGTTTGTTTTCAGTCTTAATGATCGATAAATAATTGGCAAGCTGCTCAGTGTTCATCTTCTGGCTGTTTTTGATCAGCTGATCTACGGCCAAGTTAATGGTGGCGAGTGGTGTCTTGAATTCATGACTCATGTTGTTGATGAAGTCACTTTTCACATCGGCTAATCGCTTTTGACGGCGGCTTTGACGCTGGACCCCAAAAAAGGCAACGAGAATGACCGTGGAGAATAGTAATGAAGCAATCAAACTTAGGTACACCCGGCGTGCCAAGTAGAATTTCTCGCTGGGAAAGTAGAGTAATAATTGACGTGTAGGGCCGAAAAAACTCTCTGCTAAGACGTAATTAAATGTGGCTTTTTGCGCCTGAAAACCTGCGCTGGCCAGTGGGCTTAGATAGCCGTTTTCTACCACGGCCCACTGCGGAGTGGTTCGTACCCCGTTCTGACTGAGCTCGTCTATGATGATACTATCGAGCTCTGAGGCGCTAAGTTGCGTCTCCCAGGGCAGGGAACTTTGAAAATTATCTAAAAATCCGCCAAACAGCGAGGAATCCGAAATGTTACCCGCACCGTACGGGTTTTGCACCTGTGCATTAGACCAGCGCAAAGTCGTTTGCCCCATCGGCGTATTGATCGTCAGTACACTGTCCCCAGCTGCCGAAGTGCGTAAGGTGCCCATGCTCTTTCTACGAATAAACAGACGCACGCGTTCGTTTAGATCTGAGGCGGTCTCGCCTACGGAAGCTTCGAACTGCTGCCGTTGCAATTCTAATTGGCCAGAAAGGAGGTTCAACTGCAATAAAAGCGCACCCAATACCGCTGCCGTAAGAATGGCGGTGATGGAATTTGACTTTAATTTGGAAAGCGCTTGAGTAATCATTGAAAACGAAGTTAAGCGAGTTCTTTGCACGCTGCTGCGCTTTTAACGGCTCTTAACACAATGGTGGAAAACCTAATGCGTGGCTCACAAGAGTTTGGTAATGATGGCGTCTTCGGTCATGCCTTCTCCCTTCGCACGATAATTGGCTACGATACGGTGGCGCAAAACCGGAACGGCGATTCGCTGGACGTCTTGAATCGTTGGTGTTCCTTTACCTTCCATCATGGCCAGGGCCTTTGCCGCAAGTATGAGGTTTTGAGATGCACGTGGACCCGCGCCCCAATTTAAATATTCATCAGCAAGCGCATCTGAACCCGGTACATTCGGTCTAGTTTTCCGAACCAATTCCACCGCATAACTAACCGTTTCCGCCGTTACAGGCATCGCGCGCAACGCAATCCCCATCTCCACAATCTCTTGTGCGGAAAGTACAGGCACTATAGTTTCTCGGTTTCCTACCGTGGTCGCACGAACAATTTGCTCTTCCTCTTCTCTCGAGGGATAGCCTACGAAAATGTTGAATAAAAACCGGTCCAACTGCGCCTCTGGCAACGGATAGGTTCCCTCCTGTTCGATCGGATTCTGTGTCGCTAGCACAAAAAATGGATGCGGCAAGTCCATCGAGGTACCTGCAACACTCACCTTGCGCTCTTGCATGGCTTCTAACAAGGCCGCTTGCGTTTTAGGAGGCGTCCGATTGATCTCATCGGCAAGTACCACATTCGCAAACACCGGACCTTTGTGAAACTCAAACTCGCGTTTGGCATTCAGTACATCGGTCCCGGTAATATCCGTCGGCATGAGATCTGGTGTGAACTGGATCCTAGAAAACTCTAAACCCAAGGCTTTGGACACCGTGGTGATCAGTAGCGTCTTGGCCAAACCTGGTACACCAACAAGCAAACTGTGACCGCCGCAAAGCAAGGACATGGTGATCAGATCGACCGCTTCACTTTGCCCTACGATCGCCTTTGCCACTTCCTTCTTAAAAGCTGAAAGTCGCTCTGGCGCTCGCTCTAGAACGGATATGATGTGCTGATCAGTCATCGTTATTGCTGTTCCAACCGCTCAATTCCTCTTCACAAGGGTAGTAGCCTTCGTTCACTTTAACGAATGTCTCCAAGAGCTTTTCTTCTTTCCATTCCTCGACGATACGGTTCTGCTTGGCTTGAAGTGCAAACCCTTTTATACGCGTAAAATCCAATTCCAAATTGGCCTTATGGGGTGCATATTTTTGATCCACACGAACGATTCTAAATGCCTCGCGCTGATCTTGCGTTTGGTAAAAACTCGGCTGCGAAATATCACCAACCTCCAAACTGTTAATCAACGTGAACAACCCACGGTCCAGCTGACTTACCTCAAATTTATTATCGCCACTCTCAAAGTTTGACATTTGACCGGCGTTAAATTTCGTTTGCTCGTCCTCACTAAAGCGACGCGCCGCATCTTCGAAAGTCACCTCTCCGCGTTCTATGGACGCTGCAACAGAATCTAAATAGGCCTTGGCTTCTTGCAGGTTTTCTTGAGTAAGTTTTGGCTTGATCAAGATGTGACGCAAATCCAATTCTTCTCCTCTTTTCTCCAGCAACTGAACAATGTGGTACCCAAACTCCGTCTTGAACGGATCGCTAATCTCACCGCGCTTGAGGTTGAATGCTACGGCTTCAAACTCCTTTACAAAGACGCCACGCTGAATGGCTTTGTATTCACCGCCCTTTTTATTCGAACCCGGATCTTCACTGTAGAGAATCGCCATAGAAGAAAAAGAAGTCCCATTTTCAATACGCTCTTTGAGTCCCTTTAGCTTTTCCACAACTTCTTCACGCGCCTCCTTTGATACCTCCGGATACTTGACGATCTGACTCAACTCCACTTCTTCATTAATCAATGGAATACTGTCCTGTGGGAGTTTCATGTAAAATTCACGAACCTCAGAAGGCGTTACTTCGATGCCCTCTACCACGGTCATTTGCATGCGCTGTGCCGTGAGCTGATCACGGATGAGAATACGCATCTCCTCTTTAATCTCTGGAACGGATTTCCCGTAAAACTCCTCGAGTTTTTTCTGATCGCCCATCTGTCCGATCAACTGCTGGATGCGACGGTCCATATTCGACTCTACTTCGTCCTCTCCGACCGTTACCGAATCGATCTCCGCATGATGAATCAACAAACGCTGGAACAAGAGTTCCTCGAAAACTCCACAATAGGTGATCTTATCGCCAAAATTTTGGCGATTAAACACATCGTATTGTTCCTCTATATCACTCTTTAAAATAACATCACCGCCTACTACAGCAGCTACGCCATCTACAGTCTTTGGTTGACCTTGGGCGCAGAGCACGAAGCTCAATACACTAAGGGATACGTAAATCGCCTTTTTCAATTGCATTCTCTATTATGTTTTCTTCTATTTCTTCAATCAGCTCCAAGCGTCGACGATTCAAGATCATCTTACGAATACGTTCTCTCACGTACTCCACCGGGCTGTAACTGTTTTCTATTTCCAACGCTTTGACTTCCACGAAATATAGAGTCGCCGTGTCTTCGCAGGTAAATCTAGGGTTTCTTCTGAGAAAAGCGTACGGATTGCTCGTTTCTAAAGGAATATCGCTCAAAAGATCGTCCAAGGGCACCCATGAGGAATCCGAGTACGCGCTTTGGTTCGTCGCAAACACTTCAATCCACTCCAGGTAGCGATCTTCATCGCGCGGTCTCTTGAACCACTTTTTCGCGTCATTTACTTTCTTCGCAGTCAGTGGCGCTGCGGTAAACTGCGCCTTTACGATACTTTCCTTGAGTTCAAAATTGGACCGATTCGCTTCGTAATACGTTTGGATTTCCGAAGTACTCACGGCCGTATCTAAATGCTGACGCACATATTTATCGATGTACGCATGCTTTAGTAAATCGTTGCGGTACTGCTCCACCAGCTCTTCAAAGCTTCCAATCTCGTCCTTTAAGTTAAACTCCGCCGCCTCTACGAGCAGCTGGTTCTTTGCCCATCTACGGATCAAACGGTCCACCATCGCCGTACTATCGGCAGGCTCCATAGATCCAGCCTTAGGCAGCCTAGATTGTACCTCCTCCAAAGTCAATCGCTTATTGCCCAGCTCTGCGAGCACGGCGTTGTCGTCTTTATCCGCAATAAATTGGCAACTTACAGCGCAAAAACTCAAACAAGCAATAAGGATCGATCTCATCTTATTTCAACGTTTGAAACAGCTGAGCTTTCACCTCTGAGTTCACCTTAACTTCGAATTTCTCACTAAGGCTCTTCACCCACTCTTTCTCTAGAACGTCTTGATAGCTCGCGATCACAAGACCCTTTACTTCTTTCAACGCCTTTGGCTGAGCCGGTAAAAATTCCTTTACCTGTAAAACAACATAACCGCCGTCTAACGCCACTGGTCCGTAGATACCTGGAACGGTTTGCCATACTTGCGCCAAGAGCTCATCGTCTTTTTGCTGCGCTGTACCTTCGTTCACTACTACGCTAAGCGCTTGCTCAGATTTTAACAGTGCTGCAATCTTGTCCGTCTTGTCTTTCTTCGACCATTTGGCAATTTTCTTTGCCACCTTCTGCTCAGTACATACCCAAGCAGAATATGCGATGCGGTCCTCCCACATGTACTGTTCTTTTATCTTCTGGTATTGATTATAGATACCTACAGAGTCATTTGCAGCTTTATTCCAAACCATGTCCTGAGTTAAGTCAAACAACAAAATCCCCTCTTTATACTCACGTACAAGATTTCTAAACTCAGGATACTTCGACTCAAGTCGACCGTCTTCATATCCAATCATTGCATCTGTTGCAACCACATCAAACTGCATGCGTAAAAATTCCTCCACTTTATCTAGCCCCGGACGCATGTTCTGCTTCCAGAAACTTAGCAGCTGAGACTGCATGATGTTTTGATCCGCATAGGTAGCGACTACATAGTCGCGCTTGTTTGCGCGCTTGAGTTTAAATTCTCCTGCTTTGAATGCCGCGATGTCTACAAGTGCTACAGTTCTGTCATAATTGCGCTCGTTTACTGAAAACTCCAAATCCTTACGCAACTGCTTCACAAACTTTGCCGCGCCTAGTTTACCTCTCGAGTCGCGCTTTACCTTACGTGCAATCTCTTTTTGCAGTTCTTCAAAAGAACCTAATGGGCGCTTACTGATCAGCTGAATCACGTGCCAACCGATGTTCGTCTGAACTGGCAGTGAATAGTCACCAGGCTCATTAAGTGCAAAAGCAGCCTCCTCGAATGAAGGCATCATCTTATTAATACCAAACTCAGGCATTTCTCCGCCTGTATTTTTGGTTTTACGATCTTCACTAAACGCCACTAAATCTTCAAAAGACTCTCCTTTTTGAAGGCGATTAAAAATTTCTTTAGCACTGCGCTCAGCACGCTGCTTGGTTTTCAAATCTGCATCTTCACCCGAAGCAAAGAAGATTTGACGCACTTTTACCGTACCACTCGCAGGGCGCTTGTCTAACAGTTTGATCAAATGGTAGCCGTATTGCGTACGGATCGGCATGCTCACCTGTTCTGCGGCTAAAGAATATGCAGCAGATTCAAACGGATATACCATGCTGAACGCCGTAAAAAATCCAAGATCACCGCCTTGTTTCGCGCTCCAAGTATCTGCACTTTTCGTGCGCGCAGCCTCCTCGAAACTCAAGGCGCCTTGTTCTATTTGTGTTCTTAAGCGCAACATCTCGTTGTATACACGCGCTGTATCCGATGGCAATGCACTCGCATCTAGGGCATACATAATGTGGGCAGCGCGTACTTCTGACTGAAGACGCTCGTAAGCTTCTTGGATCAGATCCTCTTCCGCTGTTGGGTCATTTAAATATGGCTTAGCAAGCTGGTCGCGGTAGCCTTTAAACTCTGAAACGAAGCTTTCGGCCGTATCGCGCTGGAGTTCATATGCTTCCGCAATTTTCAATTTGAACTTGATGTACAAATCCAAATATTCCTCAGGGGTTTTAGGATCTACTTGCGCGCCTATGCCCTTATTTTTTTCATATACCGCTTTGAACTCATCGGCACCTACGTCGAGGTTGCCCACCGTAAATAGTACGTCATTCTGTGCCCAGCTGCTTAGTGATAGCACTAATGCACTTAAAATCAATATGGATTTTTTCATCTTATCTACTGTAGTTTGGTGCTTCTCTTGTGATACTTACGTTGTGTGGGTGACTTTCTTGCATACCCGCCGCTGTGATCTGAACGAATCGTGCCGTTTGTTGCAGCGTCGGAACATCTGAAGAACCACAATACCCCATTCCTGCGCGCAGTCCGCCCACGAATTGGTACATGACCTCTCCAACTTCTCCTTTATAAGGTACGCGGCCCACAATGCCTTCCGGTACCAATTTTTTAACATCGTCCTCCACGTCTTGGAAATAACGGTCTTTCGAACCATCACTCATCGCCTCTACAGACCCCATACCGCGGTAGGTTTTGTATTTACGTCCTTCGTAGATGACCGTATCGCCTGGACTCTCTTTCGTTCCTGCGAACATCGATCCAAGCATGACACAATCTGCACCCGCAGCCATCGCCTTAACGATGTCCCCAGTAAAACGAATTCCGCCATCTGCTATAACAGGAATGCGACCCGCAATAGCTTTCGATACTTCCATCACTGCACTGAGTTGTGGATACCCCACACCAGCAACAATACGTGTAGTACAAATGGAACCTGGTCCAATCCCTACTTTAACTGCATCCGCTCCGGCTTCCATCAAATACAATGCAGCCTCCGCAGTTGCGATATTCCCAACTACCACATCAAGCTCAGGGAATTTAGCCTTCACACTTTGCAAAGACGCCACTACACCTTTAGTATGCCCGTGCGCGGTATCTATAATCACTGCATCAACACCACTTTCATTCAGCGCAGCAACTCGCTCAACAACGTCTTGGGTGACACCTACAGCCGCTGCAACTCTAAGTCGACCGTACTGGTCCTTGTTTGCGTTTGGCTTTACTTTATTCTTTGTGATGTCGCGGTACGTGATCAGTCCCACTAACTTGTGGTCTTCGTCAATCACCGGCAACTTTTCAATCTTATGCTCCTGCAAAATCGACTCTGCCTCCTCCATCGTACAGTTCGGCTTTGTAGTGACCAATTCTCCTTTGGTCATCACCTCGTCGATCAAGCGGTCGTTTTTCTTCTCAAAACGCAAATCTCGATTCGTGATGATTCCAATCAAGCGTTTGTCCGCATCAACTACAGGAATACCACCAATCTTAAATTCTGCCATCATAGCTTTTGCATCCGCTACGGTCGCATCCTTTAATAAGGTCACTGGATCTAAAATCATTCCGCTCTCTGCACGCTTCACTTTACGCACTTCGATGGCTTGCTGCTCGATCGTCATGTTTTTGTGGATCACTCCGATACCGCCTTCTTGAGCGATCGCTATCGCCATGGCGCTTTCGGTAACTGTGTCCATCGCCGCAGAGATGATAGGCGTCTTTAAGCCAATGTTTTTAGAAAACTTAGAGCTCAAATCCACATCGCGTGGCAAAACTTCAGAATAGTTGGGAACTAATAGTACGTCGTCGTACGTGAGACCTAGACCAAGGACTTTTTCGTTGCTGTGTGACATTGCAATTCTATTTTGAATTGCGCCCAAAATTAAGCAATTTCTATGAAACAAAACGGGCGACCCTAAGGTCGCCCGTCACACTTTGATAATTATTTAACACTTAGTACAATAACGTGAAGGTACCGCGCTCTTCCACAGGCACATCTTCAATACTTCTGTACTTAATATAATAGGTGTAGGTACCCATTGGAGCATCTTTTCCACCGATAGTTCCGTCCCAACCTTCTGCGATGGTTGTGGTTCTAAAGACCTCTTGTCCCCAGCGGTCCATGATGAACATGGTGTAGCTGTCCGTACGAGCAAATACACCTTGTGGTTTCCATACTTTGTTTTTATTGGAGTACTCAGATTTCGGGTTGAACGCGCTTGGCACCCAAAGTCTCGCTTTGTGCACTGCACAACTCACGTTAGAACGTGCATTGAACTTATCACCGAACTCGTCTCTCCAAGGAATGATGCCGTCTGCTGCAATCGCACGGATGTAGTAGCAGAACTTCCCTCTAGAATTACTAAATGGCTTGATATCATCTACAAAAGCGGTATCGTCTGTCGAACCAGCATAGTTGAAACTAGAACCGCCATCGGTCGATCTAAACACCTCATATTCCTGAACACCACCGTCAAACTCGCGGTACGCGGACCATACTAGCGTATTGGTTAGGTTTCCTAGCGCTTCAACGTTAAGCAGAATGTTCGTAGCGATGTTAGATAGCGTATCTAAAGATCCACAGGAATCTGTTGAGGCGATACGGTAGTAATAGCTTCTTGAGGTAGGATCCGCGGTATAATCTACAAACTTCACTTCCCAAGGTCCTAGCGTTGGTTTCACCACATTACCGATCGTCAAGTATGGACCTATTTCATCGTCTGCACGCTGAATTTGATAATCGATCACGTCAGCATCTTTATCGATGTAGGCATACATATCTACACCGTTCTGAGAATTCACAGAGGCACGGCCTAAATACAAAACTTTCGAGCCTTGAACCACCGCTGAACTGTTACATACGCGATTCGAAGTGCTCGTGATCGTACCTGTAGTGTCTACTGCTTTTACGTAATAGCA